>JADLHE010000208.1 GCA_020848965.1 Saprospiraceae bacterium | reverse complement strand
GGTTAGCAGCCCCCTTATAATTCGAAAAGGAGTTTTGCGTGGCAATACTCCGTTTCGAAGTATAAACTCCTTCCCTGTGGGCCTAAAATCCCCAATTTCAATTCACCTTGTAGCCCCGCAGCCTTCTGAAGCGTTTTCTGGCTTCAATGGAGAAAGTGCTATTCGAATAATCAAGGAAGATTTTCTCGTAAAGTTCCATAGCCTTGGCCGTGTCGTTGAATTGTTGCTCATAGATTTCGGCCATTTCAAACAAGGAATTATCTGCCCGGATTTCCTCTGGATACTTCTCCACGATTTGCTGGTACATGGCGATGGCCAAGTCGTATTTGCGTTGCTTGGCATAAATCTTTGCACGAGCGTAGAGCACATCGTCATCAAGGGAGTGCTTGGGGAAAAGCGTCAACACGGAGTCCAATTTTCCAAATGCCTCGCCAAAGCGGTTCTGAAACGTGAGCAGGTCGGCGTTGGCATAGAGGCGAAGGGCCGTGTCGGTGGTATCAAGGCCAAGGTTGTCCATGATGAACACCGAAAGGTCGAGGGCATCGTTGGCAATGAGCTTTGAGGTCGAGGATTTCAGCACATCAAACTGCGACTGCGCCCATTGGAAATCGCCGCTGTAGTACGATAATTTGGCGTTGCGGAAGCGAGCCTCGTGGCCGAGCAAGCCTTCCACAAAATCCTTGTCCACTTGCGAGTAGAGCAAAGTGCTTTCCCAAATCTCGTCCTTCATCAAATAGAAATCGCCGAGGCTGAGCTTGCCCTTGGCCTGCGTCTCGCCATCAATGCCGGGGTAGGCAATCATCTCGTTGAGCAGCACAATGGCCTTGCCTAGGTCGTTCAAATAGAAGGCTTCAAGGTCGGCCAACTCGGCAACGATGCCTGCTGTGGCCCGGTTTCGCCCGACCTCGTTCAAGAAGTCGTCGTAAGCTTTTTCCACGACCCTCAATTCTGGCTCCGTGTAGCTGAAGCCCTCCACTAGTTTCAAGCGGCGTGCCCGCAGGGATTCCCGCTTCGAGTCCATGTAGAACGGCGAAGTGTTGCCGATGTCCGTCACGATAAAATCGTAAGAAGCAATGGCAGCGTCATAGTCTTTATCGTTAAAGGCGGTATTGGCCAATTGGAAAATCCTTGCGCCGTTTTCGCTCAGGCGACGGTCGAGCGCCTTGGCCTGGCGCAGGGCATTTTTATAGTCTTTGGTCTGAATAAACACCCATTGCAACAGTTCCGTGAAGTGGTAAGCATCTGGGCTCTTCTGGATACGGTCGTAAAGTTGCGCCTGTAGCTCCGCATAATCATCTTGGTTGTTCAGGTTGCGCTGCAACTGGCTTTTCACCGTGTTCAGCCGTTCGGGGTAGTTGGTGAGGCTGTTCAGGTAATTTTCCACCATTTTGGGCACATCGCCCTTGCGGCGGTAAAGCTCGGCAAGATTGAAAGAGAACACCTCCTTGTCTTTCAGCAGTGCACCACCTGCCTCGTAGGTCTGTATGGCAAGGTCGTACTTGGTCAGGTTGGAAAAAGCCCCAGCCAATCTGGTAATCTGGTACTGGTCGGCAGGCATTTTCTTGATGGCCTTTTCGTATTGTTCATTGGCCTTGTCTTCTTGAAATTGGCGCTCGTACAGGTTGCCATAGGTGACATAAAGCCGGATATTGTTGGGATCGTCCTTCAACTCCTTTTTCAAGGCATCTTCCACCTCGTTGTACTTCTGCGAAGCCAACATGCACTCTATGTAGCGGTCGAAGTAGAAGTCGTTCTTGTTGTTCTGAACATACAATTTCTCGTACAACACGGCGGCCTTCTCGAACTCACCGTCCTGATAATACTGCTGCGCCAGCTTGGAATCCTGTGCGGAAACAAGCAGGGGAGTGATTGCGAGCATTGCGAAGAGCAGGAAAATCCGCATGATGTTTGATATTTGGTGCATGATGAAATCGGCTTTTTGCCTTCGCAGAAAACGCAATTTTCATGCAAAAGTTGTTTTGGCAAAAATCGCTGCGAAATTGCATTTTACTAAAAACAAAATCCCATTGCAGTAGCTGCAACGGGATTTTGTTTTTGCGGAGCAACGCTTGGTTACAGTTTCACCATCTGCACTGCCGCCAAATGGCCATTGCCACAAAGCTGCACAAGGTAAAGGCCAGCAGCCAGCTCGCCAACGGGCACAGAGGCCGTGTTTTGCCCCACTTGCAGGCTGGTCGGCGCCATTTTCACCACATTGCCAGCGGCATCGAAAATGCGGAGCTTGTGCTCGCCCGCCGTTCGGCTGGTGATGCGGAGGTTCAGCATATCGGAAACCGGATTGGGCAATACCTCCATTCGGGCAAGCGCTTGACCGATGTCTAGGGTATTGCTCGTAGTGTTCTCGTCTATGGTAATTTTACTGGCAGCCATGCCATCGCCAGAAACCTGCGAGTTGTTGTTGGCCGCTAGGCCCGCAGAATAGAAGGTCACCTTCCCAGTGCCTGCCGCTGGGGCAACCCAAGGCACTTCAAAGAAATTGGCGGTTTTTGGTGAGCTGTGTTCAATATAGCTCCTGCTCGCCACGATTTTGGTCGTCACGCCTGCTGGGAGCGACCCATCCCAGTCGCCTGCTTGCGCATTGCTGGCATCCAAGGCCACCGCTTGGAAGCCATGCCGAGCTGGGTTGCCGTCGCCGGGCGTGATGGCTACCCTAAGCGTATAAGTCTTGCCTGGGTCATACTTGGTCACAGGGTTATCGCCTTCCAGTAGTTGAACCGAAAGCGAAGGGTCGAAAGAACCTGCCGTGTGGCAACCAGTATTGGCACAGGTACCATCGCCGGGGGCGCCCGACACCCGCAGGCCCAGTTGCGTAGCTGGGCCGCCCGACTTGCTTTGCAACAAGATGAAAAGCCCCAAAAGGGCTGCTACTGTGTAGATGTTTTTGAATTTCATAAACAGAATTTAATGGTGAATGTATAGGTAAAGATAGGTTGCGAAGTTGATCAATGTTTATACACCAAATGCTTATCTTATTGTTAATTCCCTTGATTGGTCAGCCTTCATACAAATAACCTTGTTCAGGGTTCTTGCCCTTAATGCCACGGAAATAGTCGTCAATGATTTTCATGTCTGCCTCAAAATCGCCCGTTGGCCAGAAAGGCTCCCGGAACTCGACGACCCTGCGGCCCCAATCGAACCTGCACATGACGATGGCCGCCCCGCCACCCATGGCAATGTGGTAAAAACCCGTCTTCAGTTTGTCCACCTTAGTTCGGGTGCCCTCCGGGGCAATGACCGTGTGGAACTTAGGCTCTTTCTGGTAAATCTCGGTCAGGGTCTGAACGAAATTGGTGCTGCGGCTGCGCTCGACCGGGTAGCCGCCCAGCCACCAAAACAGCCAACCAAACGGCGGCTTGAAGAGGCTGCTCTTGGCAATGAAGCGGATTTTGGTCTTGAGCGTGACCCGCACGAGCAGGCCAAGCGGGAAGTCCCAGTTGGAAGTGTGCGGCACCACGATGATGATGACCTTCGGCAAATCGGCGGCGTAGCGCCCCTCAATGCGCCAGCCAAAAAGCCGCAAAATGAAAACGCAAATCCTGCTTGCCATTCAAAATTTTTGATTAGTATTGGTTGGCTATTTATTGCTTTGGCAAAATTGATTGCCATCCCTTAACCAACCAACAATGTGGTGAAGATATGGTTTTTCAACCAAATATTTCTTGGTTCGAAAAATCCGCTATACATTTGTTACTGAAAACGCCATTGTTGCGTTCAAACAGTCTATAAAAAACGAGAAAACTATTATGCGCAAGACCCGGTACTTGCCGTTAACACTAACAGGCCTAATCCTATCCTTGCTCATTGGCGCACCGGCCTTTGGCCAAAAACCCACTGCCAAGAGCGACCACCAGCCGCCACGCCTCGCCGTGGAATTCGTGCCCAAAGGTGGCTTTTTCTCTGATGCCACTGCCGTCAAGTTGCTTTCACCGGGCGCCATAGTTTATTACACCACCGATGGCTCACGGCCCACGACCAAGTCACAGCGGTTCACAAGGCCCATTTCCATCGAAAAAACCACGGTAGTGCGGGCAATGGCTGTGATGAAAGGCGAAAAAAGCAGCGTTTTTTCCAACACTTATTTCATCAATGAACCGGAGACCACCTTCCCGGTCATATCCCTGTCCATCTCGGCGGGCACCCTTTTCGACCCCGAAACAGGGCTTTTCATGAAAGGCAGCGGTACCTCTGATTCGCTTTGGATGCAACCGGGCGCCAATTTCTGGAGCCGCCGGGAAGTAGCCGCCAATTTCGAGTTTTACGAACCTGATGGCAAACTCGCCCTGCAAGACCAAGTAGGGCTGCGCCTGTTCGGGGGTATGAGCCGACTGTTCCCGCAAAAATCGCTGGCACTCGTGGCCCGCAGCCGCTACGGCGACAACCGCTTCCGCTACCCCTTCTTCGGAAAAAAGGGGCTGAAAAAATTCAAGTACCTCGTGCTGCGCAACAGCGGCAGCGATTTTGGCAAAACGCATTTCAGGGATGCCCTCATGACCCACCTCGTGAGGGACTGGGACCTCGATGTGCAAGACTACCAGCCCGCCCATGTCTATATCAATGGCAAATATTGGGGCATCCTGAACATCCGGGAGAAGGTCAACCGTTATTTCGTTGCCAGTCATTTCAATGTGGACGCCGACAGTGTTGACCTGATAGAGCACCGTCTCACCCGCCGATTTGGCTCCACCAAGCACTACCAACGGCTACTCAAGTACCTAGAGAACAACAGCTTGGCCAGTACCGAGAAGTTTGCCTATGTTGCTTCGCAAATGGAGGTGAACAACTTCCTCGACTACCAAGTGGCTCAGATATTTTTCGACAACCAAGATGCGGGCGGCAATATCAAATTCTGGCGGCCACAGACGCCAACTGGGCGCTGGCGCTGGATTCTCTACGATACCGATTGGGGCTTCGGCCTCAACGACCCCAAGGCTTACCGCAACAACAGCCTTGAATTCCATACCGAGCCGCACGGCCCCAATTGGCCCAATCCGCCTTGGAGCACCCTTATTTTGCGCAAGCTGCTGGAGAACAAGGCGTTCAAAAACCAGTTCGTCAACCGATTTGCCGATAGGCTGAACGACGATTTTGAAAGCGAGAAAGTGCTGGCTGACATCGAGAAGTTTTATGAAAACCTGAAACCAGAGATACCCCGCCACCTCCAGCGTTGGAAGTTGAAGGAACGCACTTGGCTGGCCGAAGTGAACGTGCTTCGCAATTTTGCTAAAGAGCGCCCAAAGTATATGCGCCAGTTTTTGATGAAAAAATTCGATACGGGCGAGCTTCGCAACGTATCGCTCAGCATCGCCCACGGCGGCAAGGTGCTCATCAACGAGGCGATTGACTTTCGGGACACGTTCAGCGGGCAATATTTCGAGAAAATCCCCATCCGGCTGCGGGCAGTGCCCGACCTAGGCTACCGCTTCGTGGGTTGGGAAGGCGAGGGCGTCAATTCCGGTTCAACCGAGCTTTACCTGCAATTAACGAAGGAGGAAGGCTGGCAACTGCGGGCCGTTTTTGAGAAGTATGAACACCCATTGGCAGACAAAATCCTCATCAACGAAATCAGTTGCAACAACAAAAAGACCGGCGATTGGGTGGAGCTGTACAATAATTCCAGAAAGCCAGTAAACCTAAAAGGCTGGCAACTCAGCGACCACAAAAACGAGTTCAGTTTCCCGTCCTACACCCTACTACCAAAAGGCTATGTTGTGGTTTGCGAGGATTCCGTGAAGTTCCTTGAGCAGTTCCCAAAAGCACAAAGCGTGATTGGCGGCTTGAGTTTTGGCCTGAACAAGCGGCGGGAAACCGTGCAGCTTTTTTCCAACGACGATTCGGCGGTGGACAGCGTAGGCTATGACCTACAGCCCTTGGATTCCATGTTCACGCTGAACCTACTCTTGCCTTCTTTGGACAATGGCGACCCCAACAATTGGGAACTGACGGCTGGGGCAGGTTCGCCGGGCAGCGCCAACGCCTACTACGTCACCAGCCAAATTGATGGTCGGCGTTCGCTTTTCATGCAGCTAGGCGTTGGCATAGGGGTGCTTACATTGGCAGGGTTGGCGCTGTGGTGGAGGCGCAAGTGAGTGCGACGGACCTTAGCCTTTTTACCACTCGAACACCACTGGATTAATGGCCGTGTCTATCTGTTCGCCTATCACCGCACCGGGGCACCAAGTATCCCAATCGTTCTGCTGGTTGGGGTTTTCGGGCGCTTTCAGCTTCATGTCTTTATCCATGTAAATAACGGTCATCACCTGCCGCATATGGTCGGTATCGTTGGCACCAGCCCGGTGGAAGACCCAACCGCTGTGGAAGCTCACCTCGCCCAAGTCGTATGGTTCTATTACGTGTGAGAAATCATTGATTCTCAATGTTTTTTGAATATACGCCTCGCTGTCATCGCTGATTTTCAGGTTTCGGCCAAGGGGTATGCACTGGCTGCCTGCACTGAACTCCAGCGGGCCCATTTCGAGTGGCACGGGCTGCATGGGCACCCAAGCCGTCACGGTGTTGTCGTTGGCCAAAGGCCAATAATATTGGTCGGCATGCCAGGGGGTGAAGCCGCCGCCCGGCTCCTTGAACAAGGCTTGGTCATGGTACATGCGCACGCCCCGCACACCCATCAGCTCGGTGGCGATGCGGGCCAGCCGCTTGCCGAACACGAAGCGGCGCACTTCCTCGCTCTTCGTCCAGATGTTCATGATTTGCAGGAACGCCTTGCCATAGGTGTCCCGCTCCTCCATCGGCAGGTGCTGCGTGTTCAGTTCTTTTACTTTTTGTGAAATGACTTGGCCGTAGTGCGCCAGCACATCAGACGGTAACACCTGTTTCAGCTTGATGAAATTGTGCTCCCGGTAAAAATCAATCTGCTCAGTGCTGAGGTGGAAGGGTTCGTCGAGGATGGATAGGTCTAGCATTGCCTTGCTCATAGTTTTCAAGAAAAATTTGTTATTCAACGCCGAAAGATAAGCGACAGTCCCTCAGCTTTTACTTTACCCGCACTGCTTTTTAGTTAATCCCTATGTTTGCAATCAAAACAGAAACCTATGTCCACTACCATCATCTCCTACAACGTCAACGGCATACGGGCCGCTATGAACAAGGGCCTGCTCGAAGTCTTAAAAGCAGAAGACGCCGACCTCGTCTGTTTTCAAGAAACCAAGATACAGCCCGAACAAGTGGACGCCACGCCCTTCGAAGCACTTGGCTACAACCATCATTTCTGGCATTCTGCGGAGAAAAAAGGGTACAGCAGCGTCGGCATTTTGTCTAAGAAAAAACCGACGAACTACGTAATGGGCTGCGGCATTGAAAAATACGACCGGGAGGGCCGAATCCTGCGGGTGGACTTCGATGATTGGACGTTGCTCAACTGTTATTTTCCTTCGGGAACGAGCGGGGAGGAGCGCCAAGGCTTCAAGTACGAGTTCCTCGACGATTTTTTCAACTGGATTGCGGAGCTGAAAAAGGAGCGCCCAAAACTCATCATTGTCGGTGACTATAATATTGCCCACCGTGACATTGACATCCACAGCCCGAAGACCAACCAGAAATCCTCCGGCTTTCTGCCCGAAGAGCGTGCTTGGATGACGAAGTGGTTCGAAAGCGGCTTCACGGACGCCTTCCGGCACGTGCATCCCGATAAAAAAGACGACTACACGTGGTGGAGCGTCCGCTTCAATTCAAGGGCCAGCAACAAGGGTTGGCGCATTGATTATCAATCGGTTAGTGCCAATATCAAGGACAAAATATTGGATGCCCGCCACCTCCACGATGCCGTGCAAAGCGACCATTGCCCGGTATGGTTGGAGATTGATTTGTGATGGTTTGAATTGTTGTTATTGTTGAAATTGCTATAATTGTTGGCACAAACAACAATAGCATGGGAGAGGTTAAATACTTGAAACTGAATGATATAGAGGCTTACAAAATCGCATTCCACTTGTCCAATTATATCTGGGATATAGTGATACAATGGGATTTTTTTGCACAAAAAACCATAGGTGCTCAATTTGTAGATGCAGCCGACTCAACTTCAGCAAACATAGCGGAGGGCTTTGGCAGGTGGGGCAAAAAGGACAAAATCAAGTTTTATAGATACAGCCAAGGCTCACGCAAAGAGTGCTATGATTGGAATGAAAAGTCCCGTTACCGAAACCTCATCACAGAAGAGCAATACCTCCATATTTTTCAAGAATTGGAAAAATTGGGTCCTGCAATTGGAAGGTTAATAAAATTCACCAATGAAAAACTGGCTGAATGACAATCCCAACAATTATAACAATTCAACAATTTCAACAATCACCTCCCCAACAAATGCCCCATCAACTCCCGCTTCGTGCGCAGGTAGGCGGCGTTTTCTTCTTTCGGTTCGATGATGAGCGGCTCCCGGCTGTTGACTTCGATGCCAGCGTTTTCCAAGGCTTCGATTTTCAGCGGGTTGTTGGTAAGCAGGCGAATTTGCTGGATGCCGAGGTCGTGCAAGATTTCCACGGCGAGGCCGTACTGGCGGGCGTCCACCTCAAAGCCGAGGTGCGTATTGGCGGAGGCGGTGTCGAAGCCCTTGTCTTGTAAATTATAAGCCTTCAGTTTGTTGATGAGGCCAATGCCCCGGCCCTCTTGGCGGAGGTAGATGACCACGCCGCCTTGTTCGGCAGCGAGTTCGAGCGCACGGTCGAGTTGCTCGCCACAGTCGCAGCGGCGGGAGTGAAAAACATCGCCTGTCATGCACTCCG
>JADLHE010000207.1 GCA_020848965.1 Saprospiraceae bacterium | reverse complement strand
CCTGTGTAAAAGAACAGTTTGATCGGGCGGTAATAACGGATATGCTTGCCATCAAAATAGTCTTGGGTGAGCTTGCCGGGTATGGCCAATGCCCTTGCGGTACGAATGGCAATGCTGTCAATATTCAGGACGGTGGTGAACAGTTCGGCCATCATTTCCGAAAAGCTGTAGCGGCCATCGTGGTCTTTTTGGCTGCACTGCGTGCAATAAACGGCCTGCTCCGGGAGCGGTGCGTCGCAGTTTCGGCAATGTCGGATTGGCTGTTCGTTTTCCATTCGTGCTGTTTGGGGGTAAAAATAGTTACGGCCTTAAAATTGGGGGGCTTTTTTCGACGGAAGGGCATTCTGCCAGCTAGAAGCAATGGCTAAACACTTGAAAATCAAGTCCATGCGTTCCGCAAAAACCGTAACCAATTGCCATGCATGAACTTTTCAATATCGACTTTGGTATAGCCCCGCCCGTCCAAAATTGCCTCAAACTTGCGCAAATCAGCAATCGTTTCGATGTCATACGGGCATTGTTCCCGCCCAAAAGCGCCATCCAAATCAGAGCCAATGCCCACATGGTCGGCATTGCCCGCCAACTGGCAGATATGGTCAATATGGTCGGCCACCCGCTCCAGATTCAGCCCCATGCCCACGGGCGTTGATTTGCCCTTTTCCCAGCCGTTGATAATCATCCAAGCATCCATCACCGCCCCGATGACCGCCCCACGACCTATCAGCACTTTTATCATTTCGTCCGAAAACTGGCGGTTGTGGTCCACCAAGGCCCGACAGTTGTTGTGGCTGGCCCAAACGGGGCCTTCGTAATGTTCCATCGCCTGCCAAAACGCATCGTCGCAGAGGTGCGTGGCATCCAGGATGATATTGAATTCACCCATTTTGCGGAGCAAATCGAGGCCGAGCTGCCCCATTTTGCCAGTTGCGTTCGTGCCGTTGGCGTAGCGGCCAGGGCCGTAGTGGCCGGGGCCAATGGCTCGGAGGCCGTACTGCCAAGCTCGTTCGACGTAGTCTGGCGTCACCATCGAATCCGCCCCTTCGAGGCTGAGGATGTAGCCGATGGGCTTTTTTGCTGGCGCAATGGCGGGGTCATTCCATCGGGTCAGGTGGGCGTCAAGCGACTGCAAATCAGTTATTTGCGTCAACTCACCCGCTTCCTCCATCGCCCGGTACCAGGCCAGTTGGCCCTGCGTATGCGCCCAAGCCTGCTGTGGTGAGTGCCAGCCCGGCAGCGGGTTGTCCAGCGCTACCCATCGGGCGATTTGCGTCGCAACGACGAGGCCGATATTGCCCCGGCGCAGTTCCTCGAAGCAAACGGAGGCATTGCCCCGGTCGGGCTTATCGGTCATGCCCGCTTCCCGTTGGTTGATTTCCGCCACGGGGCGTTGCAGGTCACGGTTCCATTCCATGGCGTTCATGGCGAGGTCTAGGTGGGCATCAATTAGGAACATGATATTTTAATGATGAATGATAAATGATGAATGATGAATGACGAACGGCGCTCAATTCATCATTTATCGTTCATCATTTATCATTAAATGAAACGGTTGCGTGCCGTGGTTTTCCACTCGCCCACAACCTTGTCGTTTTCAAGAATAAATGCTCGCTCATACAATGCTACCGTTGGGCAAATATGATAGGGTATGCCGATTAAAACATCCCCGACATTAAATCCATGATTTGCACCAGCTTCCATGACCAAATGCTCTTCGCTTTGGCCGATGGGTATTAAATTTGGATATTCCGGAAAAAATATGCGCTTATTAATTTCATTCTCCGCTGCCACCGATTTATGCCCCAAATCAAGGCATATTTTCGTGGCATCGGGGCGGGAAATCACCCTCGTGACCAGCCACGCTGCGGGCTGAAACGGCTGCTCCGGGCAGATGTCAGAATAGCCTTTGTCCCAGTAAACAAAGGTGCCGGGACTGCATTCCACGTCATTGCGCATGGCATGAATGGGGAAGGTCGGGGAGCCGCCCGCCACGATAATAGGGGCTGAGAAACCAGCACTCACTAATTGCGCAGCAACCGATTCCACTGCCTTAAATGCCTTGTCGCATTCCGCCGTTCTTTTGCCAAAATTAAGGTCCCGAATATGGCCATCATACGCTTGCAATCCAATGGGTTTAATGCCGTTTAATTCAGCACATAATCCAAATAATTCAACAGCCATCGCTGGCGCAATACCCGTCCGGTTTTGACCAATATTTAAATCAATAAAAACGGGAACGATTAAATCATTTTCAGAAAATATAGCAGCCATATATTTTGCGGCAGCAAAATCATCCACCAAACAGGAAAAACGGGTAGCAGGATAGCTTTTTATGACCGCCACGAACCGCTGCAGCTTCGGCCCGACAGGCTGGTAGGCCAGCAGCACATCCGGCGCACCGCATTGCCCCAGCATTTCCGCTTCGGCGATGGTGGCGCATTTGAATTTGCTGATGCCCGACGCCAACATGAGCTGTGTCACCTCCGCCGATTTATGGGTCTTCACATGCGGGCGCAATCGGCCCACGTCGCCCACCATGCGCACGGCATTGGCGATGTTTTGTTCCACCTGCTCCTTGATGATGACCAAGGCTGGTGAGTCAATTTCGGCGATATTTTGAATGGGAGGCATCATGCGATTTCAACGATACCTTCAATCTCCACCGCAACATTGCCGGGCAGCGAACCCATGCCCACAGCACTGCGCACCCCTACTCCATGCTCCGGCCCCCAAAGGTCGGCGAAGAGCTGGCTGCAGCCGTTGATGACCACGGGATGGTTCGTGTAATCAGGCGTGGCATTGACCATGCCGAGGAGTTTGACCACTTGTTTTACCCTGTCCAAACTACCAAGATGCTCTTTTAGCGCAGCTAAAATGGCGAGGCCACACTGTCGAGCGGCGTGGTAACCTTGGTCTTCGGAAAGGTCGGCACCGAGCTTGCCCATGATGAAGCTGCCATCGGTGTTCACGGAGACGTGGCCAGAGAAATAAACGAGTTTACCAACGGTAAGGCATCGCTGGTAGATGCCTTTGGAACTAGGCAGCATGGGCAGTTCGAGGCCCATTTGCGCCAGCTTTTGTTCAATTATTGAAGTATTCATGTGGCGAAAGTACGCAAGTAGGGCTTTTTATCAAGAAATCAGCCACAATGGTTCGTGAGGTTTCTGGATTAAGCTTCAGGGAAAGTCACACTAAACGCAATTTTTGAAGGATTTAGCCTGAAATTATGCACTTCAATAATGGTCGGTCACTGCGAAACCAACCAGAATCCCCCTGAAACCCTGTCTGCCGACAGGCAGGTTGAATCCTTGATGAACCATTGAGTCAACCACCAAAATGATTTTTATAAATTCCACTGTAGCAATTCAATGAATTGGCCTCAAAAAAAATAATTCTACTAAATTCATAGAGATACTTGACAATCGTGAAATACCCCATTACCTTTGCCGCCATAAAATGACAATAATGATTTTAGCAGTTAACATGATGATGTGTTGTTGTACACTTTCCAGCCAACCGGAGGAAGCAGGTGTGCTATTGCACTGACGAATGTTGACAGTACCTGACTAAAAGCCCTTCGGTGTCTCCGCCGAAGGGCTTTTTGTTTTTCGCCAAAGCCAATAATTTCTTTTTCACCTTTAATTACTACCGTTATGTCTCAGTCAAATTTGCGTTTTGAAACCTTACAGCTCCACGCTGGCCAAGAAATTGACCCCACCACCAAATCGAGGGCAGTGCCCATTTACCAGACTTCTTCCTATGCCTTCGACAACAGCGAGCATGCCTCCAAACTGTTCGGCCTCAAGGAGTTCGGCAATATCTACACCCGCATCATGAACCCCACGACCGATGTGTTCGAGAAGCGGATTGCAGCCTTGGAAGGCGGCGTGGCGGCCTTGGCGGTGGGTTCTGGCCAAGCGGCGCAGTTCATCGCCCTGAACAATATCCTACAGGCGGGCGACAATTTCGTGAGCACCTCCTACCTCTACGGCGGCACTTACAACCAGTTCAAGGTGTCGTTCAAGCGCCTTGGCATCGAGGCCCGCTTTGCCGACGGCGACAATGTGGACTCCTTCGCCCGCAAGATTGACAAGGACACCAAGGCCATTTACCTCGAATCCATTGGCAACCCAAGACTGAATATTCCCGATTTTGAAAAATTCGTGGCATTGGCCAAGGAATACGACCTGCCCTTGGTAGTGGACAACACATTCGGCGCAGCCGGTTACCTTTTCAAGCCACTGGAATGGGGCGCCAACGTGGTTGTCTCCTCGGCCACGAAATGGATTGGCGGGCACGGCACTTCCATCGGCGGCGTCATCGTGGATGGCGGCAACTACAACTGGGGAAATGGCAAGTTCCCGCAGTTCACCGAGCCGAGCGAGGGCTACCACGGCCTGAAGTTCTGGGACATCTTCGGCGAAGGCAACCCGCTCGGCTTGCCCAATATTGCCTTTGCGATAAGGGCAAGGGTAGAGGGCCTTCGTGACTGGGGTCCGGCGCTCAGCCCTTTCAATTCCTTTCTGTTCCTGCAAGGGCTGGAGACGCTTTCACTTAGGGTGCAGCGGCATGTGGACAATGCGCTGGCCTTGGCCCTTTGGCTCGAAAACCACGAGGCCGTGGAGTTTGTCTGGTATCCCGGTTTGCGGAGCAACAGCTACCATGATTTGGCTAAAAAATACCTCACGAACGGCTTTGGTGGCATCCTCCAGTTCGGCATAAAAGGTGGCGTGGAAAACGGCAGGAAATTCATTGATTCGCTCAAGCTGGTCAGCCATTTGGCGAATGTTGGCGACGCAAAAACATTGGCGATTCACCCGGCTTCCACTACCCACGAGCAGCTTTCGGAGGAGGAGCGCACTGCTTCCGGCGTGTTGTCCAACCTCATCCGCATCAGCGTGGGTATTGAGCATATCGAGGATATCAAGGCGGACTTTGAGCAAGCGTTTGAGCAGGTTTTTGCCCAAAAACTGCAATTGACCTAACTGTATTTTCTAGAAACCTTTTCACCCAGCAAAGGCGCCCGCTGCCATGCGGCGGGCTGCCTTTGCCACATCACTCGACTGCCATGACCGACCATCTCCGTTTTTTCCACCATGAGTCTCCTTTCCAGCTCGAATCTGGGCTGTGGATACCCAAGCTGCGCTTGGCCTACACATGTTTTGGCAACCTGAATGCCGCTGGCGACAACGCCGTTTGGGTCTTCCATGCCCTCACCGCCAATGCCGACCCCACCGACTGGTGGCCGGGCCTCGTTGGGCATGGGAAATTGATTGACCCCGACCAGCATTTCATCGTTTGCGTGAACATGCCGGGGAGTTGCTACGGCAGCTTTAACCCCTTGGACATACATCCTGGCACGGGTGAGTCCTACCTACATTACTTCCCATTTTTCACGACGAGGGACATGGCCCGTGCCTACCAACCATTGCGCAAAGCATTGGGAATCAACAAGATAAGGCTGGGTATCGGCGGCTCAATGGGCGGCCAGCAGCTGCTCGAATGGGCCGTTGACGAGCCTGAACTTTTCGAGCACATAGTCCCCATTTCTACCAATGCTGCACATTCCGCTTGGGGCAAGGCATTCAACGCTTCGCAACGATTTGCCATTGAAAATGATGAAACATGGCAGACGCAGTCGTCCGATGCAGGGTCAAATGGGTTAAAAACAGCCCGCTCCATCGCCCTGCTTTCCTATCGAAATTACAACACTTATCACAAGGCCCAGCAAGACGATGCCCATGACCGAATTAGTGACTTTAAAAGTGAAAGTTATCAACGCTACCAAGGCGAGAAGCTGGCAAAGCGGTTTAATGCGATTTGTTATTATAAGTTAACCAAGAGCATGGACGCCCATAATGTGGGCCGTGGCAGAGGTGATTTGTCGGCTGCCTTGGGAAAAATACGAGCAAAAACCTTGGTAATCGGCATATTGTCCGATTTACTGTTCCCAATTTCAGAGCAGCATTATTTAGCTGAAAACATACCTAATGCTCAGTTTTCAGCAATTGATTCCTTTTATGGCCACGATGGATTTTTATTGGAAAATGAAAAAATAAGTGCCGCTATTCAAGCGAATTTTCCAAGCTTATTTCCAAATATTAAGCAGGCAAATCATACCCTTCTACCATGCGTTCAAGGGTAATATCGGTCAGTGCTTGGAGCGTCCTTATCCGCACATACGTCATTGCACGGCGCACCTCGCAAGTGGCGAGGTCATCGCAGTCGCTACAGGATTTGTAGTAGTTCAGCGAAGCGCAATAAGTCATGGCGATAGGCCCTTCAAACATCCTATGCAGGTCGGCGAGGCAGATGTCGGAGGTCTTTTTGAGCAGTCGGTAGCCGCCCCTAGCACCCTGAACGCTCTCCACGAGCGAGTGGCTTTTCAGTTCAATCAGGATGGATTCGAGGAATTTCTTCGGGATGTGACAGTGCTCCGCAATGTCCTTCGTCTTTGCCAAGTCTTGTTCTTTGGCAAGGTAAACAAGTGCCTTAATGGCATATTTCGCTTTTTGCGTTAGCATGGAAAACGGATTTCTGGGGCGAATAAACAAAACCCGCCCCAGAAAATCCGTTGTGCTGGTCACAAAAGGCGTTATTTCAGGATATTCTTCTTCAAATACCCCATGCTCCTGCTCAGGCTGTCAAATGCATCCGCCGGGTTATCGTGCTCAATCATCGGGTATTTTAGGCCCGCTTTTTTGGCGTGCTTGAAGATGCGTTTGAAGTCAATGATGCCGTCGCCCACAGGTTTCAGCGCCAGCAATTCCTTGTCAATGTCCTTGACGTGGAAGAGCGGGAAGCGGCCGGGGTGCGCTTTGAACAAGGCAACGGGGTCAACGCCAGCCTTTGTTACCCAAGCCAAATCCAGCTTCCATCAGTTTCCTGAATTTGTCAACGCAAATAGACATTTCCTAAACAGCACATACCCACAAAGACCTTTTTGTTGTTCGTATTTCGCAAAAACGATAATTTTGCCATTGTCAGACCATTTCATGGCAACATAAACAATCGAATCAACAAGCACACAACATGAAAATCCCAATTGCATTCCTTTCCTATCTCCCACTACTACTTTGTTTGTTTATCTCACAGCTTTCTTTCGCCCAGCCCAGCCTCGATTGGGCCACCTACAAGGGCGGCCCCAACGACGACAGCGCCCGTGACATGGTGCTCGATGCGCAAGGCAATGTCTATGTGGTCGGCTCGACCAACTCCACGGCTGCCATTTCAAGCGCAGGGGCACACCAAGCTGCCAATGCTGGTGGGTTCGATGTGCTGCTCTCCAAGTTCGACAACAATGGCCAACTGCTTTGGAGCACCTATTTCGGGGTGGCGGGCGATGAGTTCGGCCAAGGAATCGCACTGGATGGGCTGGGCAACCTGTACATAACTGGGGCGACCAATTCCGCTACAGGATTCGCAACGGCGGGCGTCCATCAGACCAGCTTTGGTGGTGGCAACTTGGACGGGTTCGTAGCAAAGTTCACCACCAATGGGCAACTACTCTGGGCTACCTACGTAGGTGGGGCGGAAGAGGACTTCCTTAATGCTATTGCAGTCAACAACGCCGGAGACATTGGCGTAACGGGCTGGACTGGCTCTCCAGATGGGATTTATTCGGGACCTGGAGGTGGAGAGGGTGACGCACTGCAAGGCTTATTCGACGCATTAATCCAAAAATTCACGCCAAATGGTACAAGGGCATGGGGGCGGTACCTTGGCGGCGGGATTGGCGATACTGGCGCAGACAGGGGCCTTCAAATTGTTGCGGATGCTGTCGGCGATTTTTACATTAGTGGCTGGACAGGTTCGCCAAGTTTCGCCTCCGGTACTGGGGTACACCAATCAGCTTATGGAGGTGGCACGGCAGATGCTTTCCTTGGCTATTTTTCAGCTATAAATGGCAACAACCATTGGATAACGCTATATGGCGGTGCCGCCGAAGAATATGGCGATGCACTCGCCCTTGATGCCGCTGGCAATATTTACGTGGCAGGCCCTTGCATCTCGGCCAATGCGCTCGCCACACCAGGTTCGCACCAGCCTACGCCGGGTGGTGCGTTCGATGCTTTTTTGGTTAAATTCAATGACCTTGGCCAACGCCAATGGGGCACCTACTATGGCGGCAATGACGACGAGGCAGGTTATGGGCTTTCGGTCGGACAAGATGGGGGTGTTTACCTATGCGGCTACACCCGCTCCAACAACGGGATTGCCATACAGAACTCCTACCAACCCCTCAACAATGGCGGGTGGGATGCATTTTTTGCAAAATTCGATGGAAACGGCATACAGGAAATCGGTACCTACTTCGGCGGGCCAGCCGACGACCAGTCCTTTGCCATCGGAACGGATGCCCAAGGCGCCATCTTCCTGTCGGGATGGGCTGGCTCGGCCGCCGACATTGCGACGGCAGGAGCGCACCAGCCCAGCTTTGGCGGTGCAGCGCAGGATGCCTTCGTCGCCAAGTTCCTGCCTTGCACCCCACCAACCGTCAACATCCCCAACGGCGGCTACCTGTGCCAAGACAACGATTTCGTGCTCGAAATGCACTTAACGGAAGGCTCTACACCCTATACCTTTATTTATAGTTCTGATGGGGTGCCCCAGCCGCCCATCACCGTTTCAAGCACCCCACATTTCCAGTTTTTCGACGCCGATTTTTACCAAGACTCCGTCCAACTGCTCACTGTGGAGAGCAACGGTTGCCTTGGCGAGTTCACCGGGCTGCCCTATCTGCACATCGTGCCGCCCGTCACGAACGAGCCGCCTGTGGTCACCTGCAACCAAACCGACCAGACCTACACCGTGAACGTGGTGCTCGGCGGCGGCTTTTTCAACTACATCCCCGTCCCAAGCAGCGCCGGGTTCATCAACGACAGCCTATTCACCAGCCTGCCCATCCCCTTCGGAACTGACTACGCATTCCAGTTCACTGCTGGCCTCAACTGCGACACGGTGGCCGTCAGCGGTACTTCGGGCTGCACGGTTGATTGCACTATAACCAACTTTTCGGCTGGCACCAACAGCCCCATTTGTGTTGGGCAATCCATCTTTTTCAACTCATACGGCGGTGAGACCTATCAGTGGTCGGGGCCTAACGGCTTTTCGAGCAATATTGCAAACCCCACCATCCTCGGCGCAACACTCGCAAATACCGGAATCTACAGCTTGGATATTACTGATGCCAATGGCTGCACAGCAAACACTGCGATTTCCGTCATCATAAATCAAGCACCGCTTGTCTCGATTTCGAGTGATACCTTTTGCCAAGGAACCCCTGTGAGCTTATTGG
>JADLHE010000206.1 GCA_020848965.1 Saprospiraceae bacterium | reverse complement strand
GCTGTTGCTGTTGTATTGACAGGACAATTTAATACAACGTTTGCCGGAGCAGTTACTGTGAAACTGGAGTTACAAGTGCCTGTATTATTGCAATCATCCGAAACAGAATAGGTATGCGAAGTAGTGCCACCACAATTGCTGGGTGGAATAAGCCCTGTAACTGGTGGAAAGGGTGAAGTTATGCAATTGTCGGTAGCTGAGAACCCTGCTTGCCAGGTATTGAAGGCTGAGGTGACAGCTGCTTGCGAGGAGCACGCAGCTAAGGTAACTGAAGTCGGGCAAGTTACGATTGGAGAAACATTGTCGTCAATTGTTACATCAATCATGCACTGATTCATGCAATTGACTTGGGTAACCTCCAAGGTTAAGGTATAGCTTCCTCCACAGGTTCCACTTGCGTCAACTGAAACTGTTTGTCCAGTTGAACTGCCAACGATGGTTCCTTGGCCAGAAATTGTCCATAGATAACCAGTCATGCCCGGAGGGCCTGTGTACATGATTCCAGAAGCATCAGGGCAGACACTGGTAGGCCCTGAAATCATACAGCTAGGAGGAGGGGTACAACAATCTGGCGCAGAAGCAGCCCTGTTGGCTGTGCAAGAAGCTGGGTTGAGTGGGTCTGCACAAGGCCCGGCCACATCTATTCCGATATTTACATTGTAATTGACGCCGTAGGTGTAGTTCAAGGAGATAATGCCACTCGTTGGGCCACCTGCACCTGTATTGGATAAGCAAACTGGTGTTGAGGGTGAATTGAGTGCATTGGGGTCGGTGCCAACATAATTGCCGTTTTGGCCAATAATTGGAATGTTGACAGTATAGGTTCCATTGCCATTGCAAGTGGTAGCAGGTGTTCCGGCTTCTAGGTCACAATATAGGTCGCCGTCACCACAGCCAAATCTGGCTTGGAAATTTTCAATGGAAAGGTCGTTGTCATCGTCTTGGTCCCAAACAGCTAAGTACCAGTTGGTAGGCTGCGAAAACGATGGTGTGGGAAAGGTCTGCCAAGCATTGTTGCTGGCTTCGCCGCAAAGGTAGAACACAAGGTTGCCACATGCACCGCTTTGGTATTGCGGAGCAGCGCCAACACCGGAGGTAGGGGCCGCAGAGTAGTACAATGCCCATCCGATATTGTCCATTGAGTTGTCCTCATTGATTTGAATTTGAAAGGTTCCCACATTGGGCCTTACGTCAAAATTGAGGAAAATAATGGGTGTGCCTGCCTGAGGGTTGGAAGGCGAAGGAATTGCCGCCCCGGTGATGGGGTTGGTACAAGCCATCACAGTTATGGGAAACTGGGCGGCATTGTAGTGGCAGTTGAACTGAGAAGTAATACTGTTCTGTACGTCCGGCGTACTTCCACAATGCAAAATACCCTTTGGCTGCGCCGCAGGGGTTTCATTGATGGTGCCGTTGCCGTTCCAGGCTGCACCTTCTGTCCATCGTTGTGAGCATTCACAAGGTGTGTCATTCTGTGCCGATACCTGTGCCGTGAAGGGCAGGCAGGTAAGTAAGAGCATGATTCCAAAGTGCCATTGTAAGGCTCGCTTTTGGTGGCTAGTAAGGCATCGCTGCCTGTTGTCGCCACTGCGAGTAATTTTAGGAAAAAGAAACTGTTTCATTAATCTGGACTATAATTAAGTAATAAAAATGCCTTACCGTAGCCGGGTTTGACCGGCGCAGTTCAAATCGGAGGATGGGAAAACAATGCTATGCTATGTTGAAGGGTGTGTGCTTTTTTTCGTTAATCTCTCATCATTCGGAAATACATTGTATTTTATTATTATCTAATATGATGCCAATTTTTTGACGACTTTACGTAATGTGTAAATATTTGATAATCAATAAATTGAGTTTATTTTATACAGAAAGGCACAAAAAAAGCCTGCTGGGTAAGCTACCCAGCAGGCTTTTTTCGCCTTAGCAAGAAAGGCTTTATTGTGAATTATTGAGCTTAGCTCAGTGTCCCGCCTTCTCCTGTTTCGCTTTCAAGATATGGTCCATCACCTCCGGCAATTGCTCGGCACCGATTCGCTTGGACAGGATTGTCTTGTCCGTATCCAGGACATAAATCTGAGGAGTGGTCTTAATGTCATAAATCGTTTTGTAACGGCTCCGGTGATATGGGTCAACGGTATTGAAAAACACGTCCATTTCTCGCTCCGAAATGGTGCTCCAACATTTGTCCACCTCTTTCATGGTAATGTTCCCATCATCATCCCTAGTAGCCAAGGAAGTGCAAATGGCAAAAACAGCCACACCTTTGTCTTTATATGTCTTTGCGAATTTCACCATTTCGGGCATTGATTTTTTGCAATGGCCACAATCTGGGTCCCAAAAGAAAAGCACGGTTAACGGCGATTTGAAGTCATGTAGCCAAATCTTCTCTTCTTTTTGGGTTTGCATCTCAATGTTCGGGGCCACTTTCCCAATCAAAAGCGGTTCGAGCCGGTCAGCGTTTTCAATGATTTTCTTCAATTGGTCGGCATCCGTCCAAGGGGCAAGGCCGGACTTGTAGTACTTCTGTGCCACGTGAACATAGACGGCGTCCATGCCCACAATATTCGATTTGGCAAACTGGTTCAAGAAGTGGATAAGGTAGAACTTGAAATTATCCTCGGCAGGCCGCATTCTTTCCAAAACATAATCAATTGCGATGATGATTGAGTCGGGATGCTGCACCGTCATTTTGTCCACGTAGTGGGTGGCTTTTGGGAAAAGAAAAGGGGTTCTAACCATTTTAGGGTCTGCAAGGTCGAAGTGGTCGAACCAATGGGAGCGCATCCAATAGAAAGCCTTGGTCTCTTTTTGCTTATCATCTGTTCCCTCGAATTTTGGAACATCGAGTGGCAGATTTGCTTTTATGACCAAAGCAGTCATCGTATTTGGATATTTGGCAATGATATTCTTTTGGTATTCACTCACCTCATTGTCCAAATCCTTAATTTTCTCTTCAATCTTGGCTTTCTTCTTTTCATCGTCCTTTGCTTCCTCCAATTCCTTTTTGTATTCGTCAGCTTTTGGCCTACGGTCATTGATGAATTTCATGTATTCGTAAAAGCGCTTGTTGTCATCAGAGCCTGTGACCTTCATGCTGTTGGAAAGGTCAGTGAGCTTTGTCTCAATGCTCATCCATTGATTGTTGTCGTCAACCAGGATTTGAATGAACTGGTTGTCCGGAGGGAGCACGATGAGGTAGATGCCTCCCGGCAATTTTTCGTTGCCTTCAAAATAGAACCGCCCGTCTGGCTCGACATAGGCCGTGTCTTTCAGGTATTGCTTGTCGCCAAAATAGTAGCCGAGATAAGCTTCCTTTTGCTGGAAACCCTCAACCTTGGCCTTGATTTGATAGCCGACTTTTTGCTGAGAAAAAACAATGGCCGGAACGGCCAAAACTGCAATGAAAAAAGTGAGGATATGCTTCATTTTTTCCTAATTTTTTTTGGGTGGTACTACGAGAAAAATCGCTCCAAAATTGCACAGTTTCAAACTATGTGCAGCCCAAAAAACGCAAACCCCGCAAGGATTGTTGCGGGGTTTGCATTTGTAAATCGAAATCTGGGTTCGTTCATGCGTCGTTTACATCTTATTGGCTCCAGTAAATATGCGGTCCCAATTGATGCCATTTGAAATGCTGCCATGTTTGGTAGAGAACCAAATAAACAGTGGCTTGCCAACGATATGGTCTTCCGGCACAAAGCCCCAACCACGGCTATCCTCTGAATTGTGGCGGTTGTCGCCCATCATCCAGTAATAGTTCATCTTGAAGGTATAGCTGGTCGCTTCTTGGCCATTGATAAAGATTTTGCCGTCTTTTTTCTCCAGTTTGTTGCCTTCGTAAACAGCGATTATCCGGTCGAAAAGTGAGATGTTTTGTGGGCTGATGGCAACGGTGGCGCCTTTCTTAGGAATGTAAATTGGGCCAAAATTGTCATTTGTCCAATTAGGGAAGTTTGCTTCGTCGTGTGGGTATAATGCTCCGGGTTGGTGGGGATAGTCAATAAGTTCAATCGTAGCGTCAGGCATCATCTCCTTGATTTTAGCCCGTTGCGTCTCGGTTGTGGCAAAGATGTTTCCGTTGATTTTCTCAAAAACATCCACCCCGATTTCATCCAACTTCTCGTCGTTGATGGTTCCGTTGGCCGTTTTGATGACGGTCAAAAATTGCATCTGCGATGGGTTCTTTGCCGCTTCGCCATTGATGAAAACTTGCCTGTTCACGATTTTGAGGCTATCGCCAGGCAAGCCGATACACCTTTTAATATAGTGGTCTTTTTTGTCAATCGGCCTTGTCACCAGTTCAACCTGCCCAGTTTTGATAGCTTCTTGGTACATTGGGTTGTAGCCAGCAATGGCGCCCCGGCGATAGTCTCCAATGCTAAACGTTCTATCCGGGAAAATGAACACGCTATCACCATCCGGGAAATTGAAGACTACAGGGTCATAGCGCTCCACGTTTTGCAAGGCAGGTAGGCGGTAAAAAGGCAGGTTGGGGCTTTCCAGATAACTTTCCGAATTGAAGAAGGGTAAGCGGTTGTGCAGCAGTGGCAGCATCACGACGGTCTTCGGCGTGCGAATGCCATAATGCGCTTTGCTAACAAAGAGAAAATCACCAACCTTGAGCGAGCCTTCCATCGAAGACGTTGGGATAACGTAGGCTTCAATGAGGAACATCCGAATGAACGCCGCAGCAAAAACGGCAAAAACGCTGGCTTCCGTCCACTCTCGGAGCTGCGATTTCACGTATGGGTTTTGGCGCTGGAGTTTCTGGAACTCCCGGTTGTTGCCCGATTTGGCGGCCTCTTCCAATTTTGCTTTGTATTCCCTTTCGGCAATCAAGGTTGGGCCGAGGTATTTGTCATCTTTGTTGTTGCCGACCAGATAAAACATGGCGGGGGAAAAGATTACCGCCAAGGCAGTGTGCCCAAAG
>JADLHE010000205.1 GCA_020848965.1 Saprospiraceae bacterium | reverse complement strand
CCGACGGGTATTTTCTCGATTTTGAAATGGCCATCGGGGTCGGTTGCGTCACCGACAATTGGGTCGGAATTCAACAACAGCACCTCTGCACCTATCAAAGGGATATTCGTCTCTTTATCGGTCACGGTGCCCCGGATGGTTTGTAGGATTTCTTGCGCTTGCAGGCATGACGCAGCCAGCAAGCAGCCGAGCACGAGCACGGCAACAGTTAGGTTTTTCATGATTTTGGAATGTGTCCCTGACCCCTAAAGGGGAACCCAGAGATTTTCAATTGCAGGAACTTCAAAATTTTGGTGTTTCGAAGTGTGTGCGTCCGTGGGTTCCCCTTTAGGGGTCAGGGGCGTGAACAGGTGATTTATTGCTTTTAAAATATGGTTTTTGGTGGTTTTCTTGCTTCGCAAAAATGGGGGCATAGCTCCGCCCGACGCCATCGCATATTCATGTAGAATTGCGGGCTGTAAAGTCTTAACATCACATAATCAGTGGAAAATCAATGACTTGCAGATTTCGGCAGACCCCCAATCCGAAATAGTAAATCCGAAATCCGCAATCAAATCAGTCGTCCCAGCGGTCATGGTTGCGGCCAAAGGCACCAATACGGACAGTAAGTGAAGCGGTCATTGTTTGGAAGTCCTTGGTATTGAAAGAGGGGGTTTCGGCCAGGCCGTTCATGAAGCGGTAGCCTACCGCACCGCCGATGCGCAGCCAACGGAAGACGTTGACCTCCAAGCCCGCTTCGGGCGTTACAGCGAAGAAAGTGTCCTCGTAATCCGGGTCGTTGTTGCTGTCAAATTCGATGTCCACGGCACCCCAGCCCGCCTTTATGCTACTGAAGAAGTGGACGACCTCGTGTTGCGGAGCAACATAACCGAACCATAAGCCGCCATGCCCCATGTCGAGTCGGTCAAAATCTTCGTTGACGATGCGGTCATAGTCCACCGTGCCGAGGCCATAGCCGCCGATGAAGAAGTCCCCGGCTATGAGGCCGATGCCACCGCCAGAGGCCGTGGTGAGGTCATGTTTGAAATCGCTGAACTCCGTGATTGGGCTGACGAAGAAGCCCACCCGGCGGCTGCGGCTAAAAAGAGTTTCGTCGTTGTTGCCGCCATTGTGCCGCCAAACTTGTGCAAAGATTTGCGAAGCAAAACAGGCGAAAAGGGCTATAAAGATTGATTTTTTCATTGTTGATAAAGTTTTGATTTTGAAATGGAATAGTGAATGATGAACGATAAATGATGAATGATAAATTTGCAAGTCACTGATTTACTGGTGTTTGCAAGTCAAATAGGTCTCATTTATTTTCAATTCCACTTTAGATGGTTAAGTAGGTTTGAACTGCGCTAAGTTTTGGGCAAGAAAGCAGCACGCTACGCAGGTAGCAAGATGGTTTTTTGCCCAAAAAATAGATTACAGGATTTTTAAAACAGAAGCAGTCAAGCACAATTTAGCAGCCCCAGACTGCCAACTGCAAACTGTCGAACTGCCAACTCAATCATTGCCCCAATCATCGTCACCAAAGCCGCCGAAGCGGAGGGTAAGCGTGGCCCCGAAGCTGGAGAGGTCGTCGCTCTTGAAGCCGCCAACGCCGTCAAAGCCGTTGACCCAGCGGTAGGAGGCCGTGGCAGCGATGCGGAAAAAGGAGAACACGTTGATTTCCAAGCCCGCTTCTGGTGTGGTGACGAAGATGCTGGAGCGGTCGGAGTCAAGTTCTTTATCGTCGAAATCGCTGAGGCGGTAGTTGGCCTTGCCCCAGCCGAGTTTTACGGAAGCATAGGGGTGCACGACCCGGTGCTGCAAGGGCGTGTAGCCAATCCAAAAGCCACCATGCTTGAACTTCAGGGACTCATCGCCTAGGGTGTTGTCCAATTTGAAAGTAGCCGTGCCCATGCCGTAGCCGCCGAGATAGAAGTCGTTGAGCACGAGGGCACCGCCGCCGCCGCTGACTACCTCCACGTCTTTGTTCAAATTGGTGTACTCAATAATGGGCGCTCCCCAGCCGCCGATGCGGTCCACGTCGCTGAACATGGTCTCGTCCTTTTGGGCAAAAATGGCCGTTGCTGAAAGCAAAAAACAGAAGATGATTGAATTTTTCATTGTTGGATTGTTTGGATTGCTTGATTGTTGGATTGTCAAATTGTTCTCGTGATGCGGACAACAATTCAACAATAAAACAATTCAACAATCATCAAAACCTAAACCCCGCATTCACGCCCACCCAAGCCTTGAGGTTGGTGTGGTCGTTGAGGTCTTCATCTATCAAGGTATAGGGCACTACGGGCGATTTGATGATACCAGTCTCGGCATTTCGAAGCTGCGAAACCATCACGTTGGCGGTGGGGCCAAGGAAGAAGCCAATGCTGCTCCCCAATTGATGGTTCCAAAGCCAGCGGAATTGGCCGATGCTGTTCAACGTGTTCGTCCATGGCTCGTTCTCGTTGATGTGCATGGCCATCAGTTCCCAGTTCAAAGTGCTTCTTTTAGACATCTTTGTGACCTTGCCGATGCCGTAACCAATTCCCCAGATATATGAGCCGTCGCCCGGCGGAACCCTTGCTCCTACATGAAAGATGTTGTAAAAGCGATTTGCCCCTAGTTTGAGTTGAAAATTTCCGTGCAAAATTTCACTTCCGTAAATTTCAAATTTGTTGTAGCCTCGTTTTACAATGTTTATGAGCGCAATGGGCACGCCGCTCACGGTATCGGAAATATTAATGAGGCCAATTTGAAGGCCCCGCATATTGCCCTTGGCCCGGTTCAAAGTGCCAAATTGGCCTACCTGCACATCGTCGGCTCGGTTGAACAACCCACTGATTTGAAGCTTGGTGTTGCCACCGCTTGAGTTGAATACGCCCGCTGCCTGCCATTTCGAGCTGCCCCGGCTGCGGTTGAATGCCCCAGCGGCCTGGAACTTGGAGTCGCCGCCCGTTTTATTGAAAAGGCCAGAGGCTTGCAGCGCCCGTGCGTTGCCACCAGCCACGTTGAAGAGGCCGGAGGCCTGCATCCCGGTCACGTTGCCCCGCACCATATTGGCTAGGCCGGCAGCTTGGGCAGCTTCGGCATTGTTGGCGTAGTTGACGACGCCTGCGGCTTGAAAACCCCTGGTCGTGCCACCCGCATAATTGAAAATGCCGCCAAACTGCGTCCCGGTCATGTTGCGGTTCACCTTGTTGCCGAGGCCCGCTACCTGAAAGCCCGTCATATCATTCTTGACCATGTTGAGGCCGCCACCGATTTCCATGCCGTTCACGGCGCCGTTCACGCCCCAGAGCACGTTGAGGGAGAGGTTGTTGCTCACGTCGTCGCTTTGGCGGGTGTTGGTGCCAATAAATGGCAATACCGAGACCTGAGCGACCCGTTTCTCGGCGGTGGGTCTATTTTTCCAACTGTTGGAATCATAGCGCCATTTCTCGAAATTCAATAGTGTCTGGTCAAATGGGTGTGTGTTCACTTCGTGCTTGAGCGGCTGCACATCGGGGGTTTCCAGTGTAGAGACGGAATCGTAGGGCGGCGCAGGTGGCAGCGCTTCTTCGGCTGGAACTGGAGGGTTCTTTACCGCTACCGCAGGTGGTTCGGGCTTTATTTCAGGGGCGGGGGTCTTCTTTTTCGGGACGCTTTGCTTGCTGCCCAATTCTTTGTTCACGGGCTTGGATGGGTCGTTGCGCAGCACGATATGGTTGCCAACCTGCATATAGCCGATGGTCACGTCTTCGAACAGCCTTTCCAGGGCCGTGGCAAGCGGCATGTCCACCGCCTTGGCCGTTATGCGCTGCCGCACGTTCACTTGCTCGGTACTGTAGGAAAATGGGATTTGATACCGTTGGGTAAGGTCATTGAGTGCGTCTTTGATGCGGGCATTGCTGTATTCAAACGTGACCCTTTTCATTAAAATACCCGTCTGCGCCGAGAGGCTGCTGATGGATAGGAGTAGTATGTAGATTGAAAATAGTTGCCTCATTCTATAAGTTGGCAGCTTGCCCGCCTTTGGCGGGTTCGGCAATGAGCAATTGGCAGTCGAAGGCTGTGACTACCATCCCGAAATCAGGGACAAGGCCTGTTCAGTGGCATCCTTTTCCGGTCAGCACGTATTTTCCGTCCGTTTTTGCAAATTCAAAACCGATGGTCGTGCCGATGACGGTCAGGATGTCCTCCAAGCTTGGCTGGTCGAAGGCCGTCGTCGTTGTGTAATTGCATTCTAGCAGTGCCGAGTCTGCCGCTTCTATATCAACGTTGAAATAACGCTCCAACGCTGCAACAACGTACATTAATTTTTCATCGTCAAAAGCCAAGCGTTGTGTTTTCCACGCATCTGCGTTTTCCTGTTCGATGGTGGCCAGCTCCACTTTTCCTTCTTTTTTGTCAAAAACGCCTGTTTGGCCGGGGGCCAACGGTGCAATGGACTGCTTGGCCCGTTTGCTGGTCAGCGCCACTTTGCCCGTTTTCACGGTCACCTCCACTTTTTCTTCTCCTTCGTAGGCCCGCACGTTGAAGGAAGTGCCGAGCACCGTCACCGTGGCATCGCCGGAGCTGATTTCAAACGGCCTATCCACGATGCGCTCCACGTCGAAGAAGGCCTCGCCCTGCAAGTTCACTTGGCGCTGCACAAAGTTGGCATCGTAGGCCAGTCGTGAATTTTCATTGAGCCAAACCCTGCTGCTGTCGGGCAGCGTGACAGCCTTGCGTTCGTTGTCAAGCGTCTGTATTTCAACGAGTTGTAGCTGCTGCGCAACAGGCGGGCGGTGCGTCCACCAAAAACCTACCCCTATGGCCAGCAAAACTGCGGCGGCCACGCTCCAGCGCCGAATGGTTTTCGACAAATGGACGATTTTGGCAGTTGGTCGCTCTGCAATATCAGTATCCGTGGCGGTAGTTGCAGCGTCCAGCTTCGCCCAAGCAGCATCCATATCCGCTTCAAAGGGGCTGGCATTGGCGCCTTCGGTCATTGCCCAAGCCTGTGACCACTCCTCAAAATGGGCTTGGTGGTCGGCGCTGGCATCCGTCCAGGCAAACAAATCCTGCTCCTCGGCAGGCTGGGCCTGTCCGGCAAGGTATTTGGCCGCAAGGGCTGAATATTTGTCGAGTTCTTCCAAATGATAATAGTTCTAACTACTGCGATGCGGGCAACTGGCGAGTACCCCTATTCACAAGGCAAGGTTTTTGAAAAATTTAGCTTTTCTACCAAAAAACGCCGCCAAGATTTGAATTCTTGCCGACGTGCGCTTGGCCATTGCGGAGCAAAAGTAAGAATGTACATTGACCAAAGTCACCCCGCCATTGGTTTATTCGGCTAATTTTGCGCCGCCATTTTCCGATTTACAACAATTAAGCGAACATTTCTACTAGAAACACTGCACATGAATCCCAGTTTTTTGCCCAAGATTGAAGTCATCAGCAACGCTGTAAAACCGCCACCGCTAGGTCGCCGGCGGCGCATTGCCGTACTGTTGCCCCATAATTACCACGAAACCGATAAGCGCTACCCTGTCCTTTACCTGCAAGATGGCCAGAACCTGCTCGAATACCGTTCCCCTTTCGGCAATTGGCATGTTGACCAACGCTTGGCGCTCATGGCCGAGCAAGGAAGGGCCGATATAATTGTGGTTGCGATTGACCATGCCGAGGAAGACCGCATACGGGAGTTTTCACCGCCGGAAGTGACCAAGTTTGGCCCCAGTCAGGGCAAGCAGTACGCCCGGTATATGGTGGAGGAACTGAAACCTTTTGTGGACGCCAATTTCCGTACCCTGCCCGACCGCCAGCACACGGGCGTTGGTGGCAGCAGCATGGGCGGACTCATCAGTATTTACAGTGGTTTTATCTTCCCTGAGAGCTTTGGTCGTATGATGATTTTCTCGCCATCGCTTTGGCTTTCACCAAAGATTTATTTTCACGCCATCAATTTTTTCAACCCGTTTCAGACAAAAATTTACCTTTACGCAGGCGGCAACGAAGGCTCCAATATGGTGCCCAACGTGCAGCGCCTAAAGGCTGCGCTACAGCGAAAAGGCTTGGACGGCAGCAAAATTGAGTTCAATGTCTCCATTGACCCGAACGGGGAGCACAACGAGGCCAAATGGGGCGAAGAGTTCCCACGGGCGGTGGAGTGGCTTTTTTAAGGATTGAAGGATTGAATTAATGAAGGATTGAAGGCTGGGCCACATCCTCCAATCCTTCAATCCTCCAATCCTT
Organism: Saprospiraceae bacterium; assembly: GCA_020848965.1. Lineage (GTDB taxonomy): Bacteria > Bacteroidota > Bacteroidia > Chitinophagales > Saprospiraceae > UBA6168. The sequence continues at coordinate 258 of JADLHE010000205.1, read as the reverse complement.
CAATCCTTTGTATGAAAATCCTCCACATCAGCATGGAATGCTACCCGGCTGCCAAGTACGGCGGACTGGGCGACGTGGTCGGCGCACTGCCGATCTACCTCAACAAGGCAGGCGTGAGCACGGCCGTCATCATGCCTAAGTTTGCTACGAAATGGCTCAACTCCCAGCGCTACCGGGAAGTGTTTCAAGGCCATGTGCGGCTGCACAACGAGCATGTCTGGTTTTCCATTGAAGAAGTGCAGCACCAAGGCTTGGGTT
>JADLHE010000204.1 GCA_020848965.1 Saprospiraceae bacterium | reverse complement strand
CAACCAGATGGAGAACCTCCGCCACGACATCGCTCACGGCGAGGAGGAGGTCAAGAACCGCCGGACAGAAACGGAGTCGTTGCAAAGCAAAATAAAAGACCTCGAAAAAGAGGAAGCCGAGCGCAAGGCCGCTGTGGAGGCATTGGAAAAGGCAGAAGAACAACGCAGGGAATCCATTGCCGAAGGTGAAACAAAATTGGACGAACTAAAGAGCAAAATCCAAAAAATACACCGGGAACTGGACTCGAAGCGCAACGAGTACAAGCTGACCAAGAGCATGGTCGAGAGCTTGGAGGGCTTCCCCGAATCCATCCGGTTTTTGAGCAATGCGAAAAACTGGACGAAGCAGGCACCGCTACTTTCAGACCTGATTTATGTGGAGGTGGACTACCGGGTGGCCATCGAAAACTACCTCGAACCTTACCTCAATTTTTATGTGACGGAGAACATCGAAGATGCCCAACAGGCCGTCCAGTTGCTGCAATCTGCTCAAAAAGGCAAGGCCAATTTCTTCGTGAACGACAGCTTCAAGGATTTCACGCCAAGCATGGCGAGGAACTCTGGCGACATGCGCCCCGCTACCGATTTCGTGCAGTGCGACCCAGCCTACCGCAACCTTGTCAATTACCTTTTGGACAATGTTTTTGTCCTTGAAAAAGAAGAAGTTGCAAAGCAACTGAGCGGCGAAAACATGACACTGCTGGCCAAGTCGGGCCGTTTTATCCAGCGTCGCCACAGCCTCACTGGCGGCTCGGTAGGCTTGTTTGAGGGCAAAAAAATCGGGCGGAAAAAGAACCTCGAAATCCTGGAAAACGCCATCAAACGTGGCGAAGAGGAGGAGAACGTGCTTTCGACGGAGATGTACAATTTGAAGTCGAGCATCGAGGCGCTGAAAGGGCAGCAGTCGAGGCAGCAGATACAACAGGAGCAAAATTTGCTGAATCGGGTGTCGCAGGAGCGGGTGTCGCTGGCGGCAAGGCTGGAGAGTTTTGAGTCCTATATAAAAGAGGTGGACGCCCGAAAGGCGCAGACCTTGGAGCGCATCAAGGGCTTCGAGGAGGCCAATGCTGCCATCGAAAAGCAGTTGGACGAGAAGATGCAGACCGCTGATGAAGCCCGCAAGCAAATCAGTAACACGGACGGCAAGTTCCGGGCGGTGGCGGAGGAAATGAGCAACGCCAGTACCGATTTCAATAACAAGAACATCGAGTTCATCAAGCAGCAGAACAAGGTTTCGTCGCTGCAAAGGGAGCTTTCTTTTAGGGAAAAACAACTCGATGAGACCAAGTCAACCTTGGCTAGCAGCCAAAAGGCCCTTGACCAATCGGGCAGTGAGGTGGCGCAAATCAATGATGATATTGAGAAGCTGGTGAAGGGGCTCCAAGAGAACTACGCCAAGCGGAAGGAGAAAGAAGGTTCGCTTTCGGCTGCCGAGCAAGCTTTTTTTGGGGCGAGAAACGCCATCCATGAAATTGAGGACAAGCTGCGCCAATTGGGTCGCCAATCGCAGGAGTCGCAGATAAAAATCAACAACCTCAAGGACAAGTTCAGCGATACGAAATACCAGCTCACGAATATTGCGGAGCGACTTAGGATTGAGTTCAACCTGAGCATCAACGACCATGATGCGTTGACTTTGACGGAGGAGCAAAAAGTTGGTTTGGACGAAAACGACCTGCAAATCAAAGTCGAACGCATCAAAAACCGCTTGGACAATTACGGCGAAATCAACCCGATGGCCGTGGAGGCTTACGACGAAATGAGCGAGCGGCACACAAGCATTACCACGCAGCGGGACGATATTTTGAAGGCAAAGGACGACCTGATGGAAACCATCAAGGAAATCGAAGAGACGGCAACGGCGCAGTTCCTCGAAGCCTTTGGCAAGGTGCGGCTCTACTTCATTGACGCCTTCCGCAGCTTGTTCACCGCCGATGATGCTGCCGACCTCATTCTTTTGACACCCGACAATCCGCTGGAGAGTGATATCGAAATTGTTGCGAAGCCAAAAGGCAAGCGTCCGCAGAGTATCAGCCAGCTATCGGGCGGGGAAAAGACGCTGACGGCCACGGCCTTACTCTTCTCGCTCTACCTGCTCAAGCCCGCCCCCTTCTGTATTTTTGATGAGGTGGACGCCCCGCTGGACGACGCCAACATCGAGAAGTTCAACAATATCATCAAGGATTTCAGCAAAGACAGCCAGTTCATTATCGTCACCCACAACAAACAGACGATGGCCGCCGTGGACACGATTTATGGGGTTTATATGCCAGAACAGGGCGTTTCGGCAGTGACGCCCGTGGATTTTAGGAGCTTGCGGAATGACCTCGTTTTGGAAGGAGTGGAAAATTGATGGATACTTAGATGCATGCAGTCAAACCTAGAAATTTGTCGGTGTAAATACCGAAATTCTAGTTCCACTATTTCATTTGCGTGCTGAGCACCTATTTTTGCGGTTCAATGGTCAAAAAGTTTGAATGATTGGCAAAAGCCTTGTGAATCGGTCGAATCAAAATCTAATAAACCAAGACGGACAATGAACATACTTCACCTCAGCACGGCCCTTTCGTGGCGTGGTGGCGAGCAACAAGTGGCATACCTGATGGAAGAGCTTGCCTTGCAAGGCGTTCAGCAGTTTGTTTTTTGTCCTGAAAATTCTGTGTTACATGCCCATTGCAAACGGTTAGGGCTAGGGGTCATCACTTATCGAAAGACCTTCAACCTCGACCCTTTTCTCGCTCGAAGGGTTGCCAAGATTTGCAAGACGAAGGACATCACCCATTTACATGCCCACGACTCACCTGCCCATACTTTTGCGGTCATGGCTGCCAGCCTTTTCGGATTGAAAATTCCAATTTTTGTGCACCGCAGGGTTTATGTTCAAATTGGCAAGAATTGGCTTTCAAAATGGAAATACAACCATCCATCTGTCCACCATATTATTTGTGTTTCTGATTTTGTTCGCCAATTAATTACACCTCAATTAAAGGCACCATCAAAACTTGTCGTAGTGCACAGTTGCATTGACCTTGGACGGTTTATTCGATATGATAATGCCAAGAAAATCAACACCTTGCGCAATGAGTTTAAAATATCACATAACCAGTATTTAATTGGCTATATCGCCGCCATTTCACCCGAAAAGGACTATATGACTTTTTTGGAAGTAGCGGAGAAATTGATAAAAGCGGGTGTTCCAGCCACATTTTTCGCCATCGGTGGAGATGGGGGCGAAGAAGAAGAACTGCGCTATCTCATCCACAAAAAAAGCCTACAAAAACGGGTCTTGATGACTGGTTTTAGGAACGACATCCCGGAGATTTTGCCAGAGTTGGATATATTGCTGTTTACCAGTAAATCCGAGGGCTTGGGCACCTCTTTGCTGGATGCCTTTGCCAGCAAGGTCCCAGTTGTAGCCTCCAGAACAGGTGGCATACCCGAACTTGTTGAAAATGGGAAAACAGGCCTACTCTGCAAAGTAGGCGATGTGGACGGCTTTGCAGGGGCCGTCAAAAGCCTTTTGGACGACGCATCTTACCGGAATCGGCTTGCCGAAAATGCATTTCAAAAGGTACAGCGATTCGGTAAATCCAAAATGGCGGAGGCCATGTTGGAGATTTACAGGCATTCATGAGCGCTCAACTCAAAGCCGTCAGAACTTTCCGAATATCTTTTTCCTCGAACCATTTCACCAGCCTCAACACCGCACCCAGCCAAAAGCCGGGCTTCCTGATTAGTTTGTTCAAACTTGCAACCAGCTTGTCCAAGTCATTGATTGCCAGCAATTTGTCGGCTTCGCTCAGGTTAGAAAGCAGGTTGGCGGAGTTCCAAGCCTGCTCCCTTGCCTTTACAAGGCTAAACTCGGCGAACCGTTCATCGCCGCTTTTGCCGAACCAATCCACCATGAAAAACAAGGGCGAAACCCGACTCAATTTGTCTTGAACCTCGTTGATTTTATCCAATAAAACCCGATTGATGCCCATGAAATCGGCTTCCAATTCCTTCAAATGGCTGGAGGGTACGCTTTCTGCTGCCGCAATGCCGAGGTCGAGGTTGATATGGGCGTTCATGCCCATGAGCAAGTATTGAATCACCAAAAGGTCGAATTGCCTGGCCGCATCAAAGGCCGACTTCCAAGCTTGCGTGCAGGGCTTCCCATTTTGATAGGCATCAAAAGCGGTCAAATAGCGGTTGGCAAAAACCACGTCCAAGCGTTCCATTCGCACTCCATCCTGAAAGCTGCCCAATCGGATGCCATCCTGTACTGAACGGGTAACATTGAGGTACAGAACGGCAAAAATGCCAAGTGGGTCGCCAGTTTGACGGCTTTGTGCTACGATGTTTTCCAATCGCTTAATTACGCCTTCAATTGTGTTTTCCATCATTTGGTATGGCTAAAAATTACGCCACAAATTGCACCATTTTTCACGAATATCGGCTTCGATTTCTTTGATAGGCATTACAATTTCATCCCCTTTCTTTGGTAAATTAATTGCCCTTATCTTCACGGCGCAAATAGGGAGAAGCATCGCCATGCAAGTGCAAATAAAAACGATATACAAGCGGTTCAAGCAGTTCGTCAACCTCGGTACGGTGGTGGCCACGGCTTTGTTTATCAGCTTGTTGTATCCAAACAACGTGAAGTTCAGGTATGATTTCCAACGTGGCCAGATTTGGAAATATGACGACTTGGCAGCCCCTTTTGATTTTGCCATCAAAAAAAGCGATAAAGAGTTTCAAGAAGATAAAGCCTTGGTTTTGAAGGAGTTCCGGCCATTTTACAACTTGAATGACGACCTTTCAAATGCAAAATTGAAGGATTTTGAAGCCGCATTCGATAGCTGGCAAATAGATGTGCAAGGCAGCTTGATGAAGCCAGCGCAAATTGCGCAATTGAAGCTGAAGAGCCTGGAATGGCTGGGTAAATTGTACGGAAAGGGCATCTTGCAACTCGGCCCCGAACAAACGAGTGCCGACTCGAAATTTGTCATCAATGTTGTCAAGGGCAATACTTCCTTCAAGCGCACGGTAGCAAGTTTTTACAAGCCCGACCAAGCCATTGCCTTGGCGGATAAATTTGCGGAGCAACAAAACCCACCTATTTCTGCTGAGTTTTTGGCTTTGCTGAAGACCGCTATCGTTCCGAACATAAGTTATGATGAGGGCAGAACCAAGGCCATGTTAGAGGATGCGATGATGAACGTCTCGCCTTCACGTGGTTTGGTGACACAGGGCGAGTTGATTGTTCAAAAAGGCAATATCGTCACGGATGAAGTCTTTGAAAAACTGGTGAGCTACAAAGCCAAATTCGAGACGGACATCAGTTCAAAAAAATCGAGCTTGGTGGTCTATCTCGGCTATTTGCTCCTGACGTGTTTGATACTTGGCGCCTTCGTCATGTACGTGAACACGTATCGCAAAGAAATCCTCTCCAATTGGTATTACTTGGCTTTCGTAATGGTCTGGTTGGTTGCCTTCAGCTATCTGACCTATTTGGTGGAAAAAACCGAGGTACTGAGTGTTTATGTAATTCCCTTTTGTGTGGTGCCGGTAGTGGTGAGGCATTTTTTCACTTACCGTCTGGCCTTTTTCACCCATGTGGTGGTGGTGCTGATTGCTGGTTTTTTGACCACAGAAGGGCACCAATTTCTTTTCACACAAATAGTGGCAGGTGTGGTGGCCGTGCTGGCCGTGGCCGACGCCCGTGACTGGACGCTGTTCTTTAAATCGGTAATAGCCATTAGCTTGGCTTACTTCCTTTCGCATATCGGCATGTCGCTGATAGAGGAGGGCAGTTTTGTGAGCGTGGATTGGCGGTCGCTAGGCTGGTTGGCATTCAATGGGCTTCTGACTTTGTTGGCCTTCCCGCTTATCCCATTGGCAGAACGGGTGTTTGGCTTCACCTCGTCCATTTCCTTGGTAGAACTTTCGGACATGAACCGGCCCTTGTTGCGGGAGCTTGCCATGAAAGCCCCTGGCACCTTCCAGCACTCGCTGCAAGTTGGCAATTTGGGTGAAGCCGCTGCCAACGAAATTGGGGCCGACCCACTCTGGGTTAGGGTGGGTGCGCTCTACCATGATATTGGGAAAATGGTACGCCCAGAGTTTTTCGTGGAGAACCAAAGTGGCAACAATCCACATGAAGGCTTGCCTCGATTGGAGAGTGCCCGCATCATCATAGAGCATGTGACGGAAGGCGAGAAAATGGGCAAGAAGCATAACCTCCCATATCCAATTCTTCGTTTCATTACCACGCACCACGGCACTACGAGGGTGGAATATTTCTATAAAAACTATTTGCAGGAAAACCCAAATTTGGAAGTGGATGCTACGCAATTCACCTACCCCGGCCCCTTGCCCAGAACAAAAGAGGAAGCTATCTTGATGCTTGCAGATTCTATCGAAGCTACTTCTCGAACCCTGAAATCACCAAGTGGTGAAGACATTGATAAATTGGTGGAAAAAATCTTCAAAAGCAAAATTGAACAAGGCCAGTTGAATTCATCAAAATTGACTTTTGGCGAATTGGAACAGTGCCGGGCTGTTTTTCAGAAGATGTTGCGGAGCATCCACCATGTGAGGATTGAGTACCCTGAATAGGAGCAAAACAATCTGAACTTTACCGGAAAGCATTTAATATCCTTTGGGGAGGTGAGCTTTTGGGAAGGTACAAAGGCCGTAAAATAAAACAGCCGACTTGGGTTCAAAACCCAAGTCGGCTGTTGCCTTTCAAAGACCAAGCTTAGTTTTTGAAATAGGCTGGGCCAACATCTTGACCTGCCCTGGCTTTTTCCAAGCGGTTTTTGAATTCTTTGGACTTATCCAAATCATTCATCCTTGCATAGATTTCTGAAAGAGCTATGAGGGTATTGATGTCGTTCGGCTGCATGGACTCCGTCTTTTGGAAGTAAGGCAGTGCAGTTGACATATTTGTTGTAGCCTCATCCAAGAACATTTTGTAGTTCTTCTGGCCTTCCTTGGTCATTGGTTCAAGGTTGGCCAACTTTATCAATTCAACCGCTTTGTTGAAGTAAAGTGAGCCAATACTGTAGATGGCATCAAACTGCTTAGCGTCAATGCTGACAGCCTTGTTGAAATAGGCCAATGACTCATCAAAATAGCCTTTTGCCAATTCCGATTTCTTGTCCTTCGAATACTCCGCATTGAAAAGGTTCATATAAACATTGCCAAGTGCAGCGTAAATGGACGGATTGTTTGGCTCTGCCTCAACCGCTTTTGATAGCATTTTCTTCAAAGCATCGTAGTCTTGCTCCGCAATTTTGGCATTGATACCTGAGAAAAGGATTTCAGTGCTGGTTGGGAACTTGGCTTGCCCCTTGTCAAAAACTTTCCAAGCCTCTTCTTTTTGGCCTGACTGATAGAGCATGTCGAAGTACTGGGAATAAACAGAAGCTTCTTCAGAGCCGGCTTCATAGAGTTCTTTGAACATTTTTCCAGCTTCTTCCTTTTTTCCAGCCGCATTTGCACAATACGCTAT
>JADLHE010000203.1 GCA_020848965.1 Saprospiraceae bacterium | reverse complement strand
CATGGAAGAAATCATGGTGCATTTGCGGGACATTTATGGCAGCAACATCCCCGACCCCACCAATCTGTTGCGGACTAAATGGGCAACGAATGAAAACAGTTTCGGCGCTTATTCCTTTACCGCCGTTGGAACAGAGATGCACCATTTCGATGATTTGGCTGAGGAAGTGGACGACAAGCTTTTCTTTGCCGGAGAGCATACCGAAATTGACTATTTCTCAACGGTACATGGCGCCTATCTGAGCGGGCTTCGGGAGGCGCAGAAACTGATTGATTTGCAGTGAAATAGATAAATATTCGTTGAACTCAACTCTAAGAAACAATCAAATTTGAGCACAATCGCATGATGGAAGAAGCACCAGATTTCAATATCCAGCCTGTTTTGGAAAATGAAAAAGTCGAACTGTTACCTTTGAAATCGGATGATTTCGACGAGCTGTACCAAGTGGCCTCCGACCCGCTCATTTGGGAACAACATCCCAACAAGAACCGCTGGCAATTGGAGGTTTTTAAGACCTTTTTTGAAGGAGCGATGCAAAGCAAAGGCGCTTTCAAGGTCGTTGAAAAAGTATCGGGAAAGACCGCAGGTTGCACTCGCATTTATGACTACAGCCGGGAAAAAGACCAGGCTCTGATTGGCTACACCTTCTATGGCCGGGAGTTTTGGGGAACTGGTCTTAACCTTTCCGCAAAACGGCTCTTGCTGGACTATCTTTTCCAGTTTGTTTCAAAAATCCATTTCCATATTGGCGCAGAAAACACCCGCTCACAGGTTGCCATAGGGCGCTTAGGTGCGAAAAAGGTTGGGGAGGTGGAAGTTGCCTATTATGGCGAGCCAATCAAGCTGAATTTTATCTATGAAATTAGAAAATTGGATGGCATGATTTGAGTTCTTTTTTAGAAAGTGGAAAGTATCCACTGACCAAATAGGCATAAACGAAAACGGGCGCAGTTCAATGAACCACGCCCGTTTGTATTTTCCATCAAGATAGCTATCCTGATTATTCTTCGTCTTTAGTCTCAGTTGCGTCTTGAGCCTCTTCAACTGCATCGTTGACAGTCTCTTCAGCAGCTTCCACTTCTTCGGCAACGGCAGCCACTGCGGCAGGTGCAGCAACGGTAGCGGCAGCTTTTGCAGTAGTACCACCACGGCGAGTGCGGCGCTTTTTGCCTTTATCTGTATCGCCAGTTTTGCCTTGGCCGTTGTAATCTGGGTTGAAATCTACCAACTCAATCAACGCCATTTCAGCAGCATCACCATGACGGATACCCGTGCGAATGATACGAACATAGCCACCAGGACGATTTGCTACTGCAGTTGCAACCGCACCAAAAAGTTCTTTGATGGCTTCTTTGTTTTGCAGATGGCTGAAAACGACACGGCGGGAATGCGTAGTATTGTCTTTTGCCTTAGTGATGATTGGCTCAATATAGCGACGTAGTGCCTTGGCCTTTTGAATGGTGGTCTCGATACGCTTATGTTGAATAAGCGAAGCGGCCATATTGCTCAACATTGCATCACGGTGTTCTGCCGTTCTGCCGAGCTTCTTGATTTTGTTGCCGTGTCTCATGGCTGAAATTAGTTATTGATTTGGTGAACTTCGCAACACTGGATTTTGAAAGTTGAGAGATAGAATTTCAAAAAAATTCGCTCCTATCTATAAAAAATCAACAGTAATTGCAATTGACCACGGCATTTCGAAATTCGAAATCCCGCAATCCAAATTTTATTTATTCTTCGTCAAGTTTGTATTTCGACAAGTCCATGCCGAAGGTCAAACCCTTGTCTTGCAACAGTTCCTCGATTTCTACAAGTGACTTCTTACCGAAGTTACGGAACTTCAAGAGTTCATGCGTGTCGTAGCGTACGAGTTCTGCCAAGGTGTTGATTTTGGCAGCCTTGAGGCAATTGTAAGCACGAACTGAGAGGTCGAGGTCTTCCAATGAAGTCTTGAGCAGTTTGCGCATGTGCAGCACGTGCTCATCCACCACGTCATCACGACGGCCAGTGTCATCTGGGATGCTGATGTACTCATCGGTGATGAGCATCAAGTGGTGAATCATGATACGGGAAGCCTCCTTCACAGCATCTTCCGGGTGGATAGTGCCGTCAGTTTTTACTTCCAATGTCAATTGCTCATAATCGGTGCGCTGACCTACACGGGTATTCTCAATCTTGTAAGAAACGTTCTTGATGGGTGTGTAGATAGCATCCAAAGGAATTACGCCAATAGGAGCATCCTTTGGGAGGTTCTCACCAGCAGGCACATAGCCACGGCCTTTGGTAATGGTGAACTCCATTTCGAGGTTAACGAAAGGCTCCATCCTGCAAATGAGCAGGTCTGGGTTCATCACCTTGAACACGTTGGTATGTTCTTCAATATCGCCAGCACGAAACTCTTCCTTACCAGAGATAGTCAGGTAGATTTTTTCGGTAGCGAGGTCTTCCCCCTGAATGAGTTGCTTGAGGCGAACCTGCTTGAGGTTCAATATGATGTCAAGTACGTCTTCAACAACGCCCTTGATGGTTGCAAATTCGTGGTCAACGCCGGCGATGCGCACAGCGGAAATAGCATAGCCCTCAAGTGAGGACAGGAGAATTCTTCTAAGTGAGTTGCCGATGGTTTGACCGAAGCCAGGTTCCAATGGCCTGAATTCAAAGATGCCCTCAAAATCATTGGCTTTCTGCATCATGATTTTGTCAGGCTTTTGGAAATTTAAGATGCTCATATATTGAAGAAGTCTTTGATAGGATGAAGAGGAATGAAGGCCGTTCGTTCTGCTGTTTCAAAAAGGAAGTTGCCTGTTTTATGCTGCCAAAAAGGCTTTGAATGCAGGCAAAATAAAACGGGTTTGGCAAGCGACTTTGCAGCGCTTGCCAAACCATTGTCATTATTTACTTAGAGTAAAGTTCAACGATCAGCTGCTCGTTCAACTTCTCTGGAATTTGCTCACGATCAGGGTAGGCAAGGAAAGTACCTTTCATCTGGTCTGGGTTGAACTCCAACCAACCAAATTTCTTCACATCGGATTTCTTGCCGATTTGGTCCCGAATCAAGTCAAGCGACTTGGACTGCCCACGCACTTCCACCGTATCGCCAGGGCGAAGGTGATAAGAAGGCACGTTTGTCAAAACGCCGTTTACAACGACATGACGGTGGGAAACCAACTGGCGTGCTGCCCTGCGAGTAGGAGCAATGCCAAGACGGAACACTGTGTTGTCCAGACGTGACTCCAACAATTGAAGCAGTACTGTACCAGTTACACCGTGCTTGTGGCTGGCCACCTCAAACATGTTGCGGAATTGACGCTCCAAAACGCCATAAGTATATTTCGCCTTTTGCTTCTCCATCAACTGGAGTGCATAGTCAGAGCGCTGCTTACGCTTGCGGGACTGGCCGTGCATGCCTGGGGCATATTTCTTCTTTTCAAAAGCCTTGCTAAAGCCATAAATAGGCTCACCAAATGAGCGGGCTTTCTTCTGTTTAGGTCCGTTATACCTTGCCATTTAAAGAATTTGACTTTTTTTCGTTGAAAAACATCAGGGCTATAATTATACCCTGCGTCGTTTTGGAGGCCTGCAACCGTTGTGCGGTACTGGAGTGAGGTCAAGAATCCTTGAAACCTTTACGCCAGATTGGTCAAGCGCACGGATGGCAGCCTCACGGCCAGAACCAGGGCCTTTCACATAAACCTCAACGGTGCGCAAACCTGCCTCAAAAGCAACTTTTGCTGCATCGCCAGCGGCCATCTGAGCGGCATATGGTGTGTTCTTTTTAGAACCCCTGAAGCCAGCCTTACCAGCAGAACCCCAGCTGATGACATCACCTTTCTTATTGGTCAACGAAACAATGATATTGTTGAACGTTGCCTGAACATAAGCAAAGCCTTCTGGCTCAACTTTTACTTTCCTTTTAGCTTTGACTTTGGATTTAACCTTTGCCATTATTATTGAATTAGAACCCGGCTAGGCTGCAATAATCTGTTGATACCGATAGCAGCAAGGCCAAGGCGAATTACTTCTTAGCCAGTTTTTTGTTTGCAACGGTTTTACGCTTGCCCTTGCGGGTACGAGCGTTGGTCTTAGTGCGTTGACCACGGAGTGGAAGACCCTTACGTTGGCGAAGACCACGGTAACAGGCAACATCCATTAAGCGCTTGATGCTCATCTGAACCTCTGAACGAAGTTCACCCTCAACTTTGTAGTCACGCTGGATAAGCTGAGAAATGGTACGAACGTTCTCATCCGACCAATCTGCTACCTTCGTGTTTTCGTCAACACCTGCATTGTCGAGAATTTCCTTGGCCCTAGAAGAACCAATGCCAAAGATGTATGTAAGACCGATTACACCACGCTTATTTCTCGGTAGGTCAACACCTGCAATACGTGCCATATATCTAAATTTTTGCGAATTTCAGTGAATTTCCATTCAGCATTGAAGGAGATTAACCTTGACGCTGCTTGAATTTCGGATTTTTCTTGTTGATGATGTACACTTTACCCTTCCTCCTCACAATCTTGCAATCCGCTGAACGCTTTTTGACAGAAGCCCTGACTTTCATAACGCTTTGATGATTTGTGTATTAAAAATCCACCACATTATTTGTAGCGGTAAATGATTCTACCTCGTGAAAGGTCGTATGGGGACATTTCCACTGCCACCCTGTCGCCGGGAAGAATTCGGATGTAGTTCATCCGCATCTTACCAGAAATAGTAGCGGTTATGATGTGGTTATTTTCCAGACGAACCCTGAACATGGCATTGGAAAGTGCCTCTTCAATAGTGCCGTCTTGTTTTATTAAATCTTGTTTAGCCATGCTTTCAAAATTCGGAGCGCAAAGATACGAATATCGGTCAAAGTTTCACTGTTGAAATAAAAAAAATCTAGGTGAATATTTGCAATTTCGTAAACTCTTTCAATGACTTGATTATCAAGCAATTAAAGCCCTTACTGGTTCTTTGCTCTCAACGATTTGCAGTTCGGGGTTATTCCGTTCTGCGCTTTCTACCGACTCATGGTCGGAAAGAATGTCCGCATATTGCTTGCGAACCACTACCGTGTGCTCATAGTGAGCAGATGGCAAACGGTCAGCAGCCATGATGGTCCATCCATCCTTTCCCTGCATGATGTCCTTTCTTCCCCTATTTATCATAGGTTCAATGGCAATGACCAATCCATCTTTCAACAGCAAACCATTCCCACGTTTTCCGTAGTTAGGCACTTCAGGATCTTCGTGCAGCGACTTACCAAGGCCATGCCCAACCAATTCACGTACCACCGAGTATCCAAAATTGCGCTCAGTGTAGTGCTGAATGGCGTAGCCAATATCGCCAAGGCGCTTACCATGCACTGCTTGTTCTATGCCTTTGTAGAGTGAAGTTTTGGTGACCCGAAGCAATTCCATCGTAGCCTCATTTACATTGCCAAGGGCGAATGTATAAGCAGCGTCACCATAGTAATCGTTCAGTAACACTCCACAATCAACCGAAACGACATCGCCATCTTTGAACTCAATTTCATCTGAGGGAATCCCGTGAACAACCGCTTCGTTTATTGAAACGCAAAGCGAAGTTGGAAATGGGTTTTCTTCATCTGAAGTGACGTATCCTTTGAACGCCGGAATTGCACCATGGTCTCGAATCAACTCCTCTGCTTCTTTATCAAGCACACTTCCTTTGATTCCTGGTTTGATTCGGGAACCAACATGAGCCAATACTTTACAAACCAACAGGCATGATTCACGAATGAGCTCAACCTCTTCTTCGGTTTTGTAAAATATCAGGTTTGTTTTTGCTTGATTCAGCAAGCTTTTGAAAGTCATCTCTCAATAGGCTTTATAAAACAAATCGTGCTACGGGGCAAAATGGGCTTGACTAGAACATTGTCACCACAATTTGCCAAGTAGCACGATTGAAGTATTCACATTTTAAATCTCTATCAAAACTAATCCAAGATTGTTAGCAAGCTTAGCTTGGTGAGCCAATGCCTTGCAACCTCGTTCTTCCTTGAATTCGACCTGATTTCACAAGACCATCGTAACGACGCATGAGCAAGTAACTTTCAACTTGCTGCAATGTATCAAGTATTACACCTACCCCAATCAAGATAGAGGTGCCACCAAAAAAGGCTGCAAATGCTTGGTTGTCAGTAAATAATCGAGCTAGTGCAGGCATTACAGCAATCAGACCAAGGAATATAGAACCTGGCAACGTAATGCGGGTTGTGATTGCATCAATGAAGTCAGCTGTTGGCTTACCTGGTTTAATGCCTGGGATAAACGCATTCTGACGCTTCAAATACTCTGCATAGGAAGTTGGATTCACAATCAATGCGGTGTAGATATAAGTAAACCCAACTACCAACAAGAAAACTATCAGAGACGATGTTATCGAATATGGATTCGTCAACTGTCCCAAGAAACCGGTTGATGTGCTTTGACCATTGGAAGCAGAAAACTGTGCAATAGTTGCTGGTACGAACATCAAAGCCTGTGCAAAGATGATAGGCATTACACCTGCTGAGTTCACTTTGATTGGAATATAATCCCTAGCGCCTTGGGCTGGCATGGTTGTATTGCCACGCTGTACCATGTGCTTTGCGAATTGGATAGGCACTTTACGCACACCTTGAATGATGAGGATAATTGCCATCACAACTGCAAAAAGCAGCGCAAATTCAAATATCAATTTGTACCAAGCTCCTTGTCCGATTTGGATACCGATTTCACTGGCGAATGCTTGAGGAATCCTTGAAATAATACCAATCATAATCAACAATGACGCACCATTTCCAAGCCCCTTGTCTGTGATTTTTTCACCAAGCCACATAGCGAACATCGTCCCAGCAGAAAGGATAATTGTACTTGTAATCCAGAACAACCCTTGCGGCATAGAAGGGTCAACAGCATTCATCGAATGGATATAGGTCAAATAACCGCCACCTTGCACCAAAGTAATAGCAACAGTGAGCATCCTAGTTATTTGGTTCAATTTCTTACGGCCACTTTCGCCTTCTTTTTGTTGTAGTCGTTGGAAGTAAGGCATTGCAAAACCCAACAACTGAACAATGATGGAAGCCGTGATATAGGGCATGATACCTAATGCCATCAAAGAGGCATTCTCAAAAGCACCACCCGTAAACAAGTTGATAATTCCAAGAATATCTTGTGACGAGCCCTGTTGATTAGCCCTAGTTAGTGCATCAGGATTAACACCAGGCAAAACTATAAATGAGCAAAGCCTGAAAACGAATAGCATCAGTAGCGTCCAAAGGATACGCTCCCTTAATTCCTTGATTTTCCAGATATTCTGGAGAGTCGTAATGAGTTTTTTCATCGGAAATTCTTATACGGTCCAACTGCTAGGCAAGTCGGATTTGATGTTTGACACTCGAAACTTTACCCGGAAAGGCCTCTTCCTACTTTCCGTGCTGCTGGCTCCAATCTCAAACCAGATTAACGCTTCCGCCTTTTTCCTCAATAGCCTGTTTAGCTGTGGCAGAGACTGCATGTGCTGTAACCTTTACAGCACTTGTTACTTCTCCTCTGCCCAATACCTTTACCCTATCATTTTTACCGATGATACCATTGGCATGGAGTGCCGTTGGCGTAATGTCTGTGAGGTTGTATTTTTCAACAATCTCTTGAATGCGACCCAAGTTGAGTGCAACGTACTCCACCCTATTAGGGTTTTTGAAGCCACGCTTAGGAAGACGACGCTGCATAGGTGTCTGACCACCTTCAAAGCCACGCTTTTCCTTCTCGCCTGAGCGTGAACCTGCACCATTCATGCCACGTCCGGAAGTACCACCCCAGCCAGAGCCTTGGCCCCTGCCTACCCTTTTTTCAGAATGTGTGGCTCCTTTGGCCGGTTTTAGATTATGAAGTTCCATTTTATCAAATCAATTGAAAATGAACGAAGTTGATTGTTTTATGCGTTCTCCACCACAACAAGGTGCTGAACTACAGCAACCATGCCCAATATCTGAGGAGTTGCTTCATGCACGACCGTTTGCCCCATCTTGCGAATGCCAAGTGCTACCATCGTCAATTTCTGACGTTTCGGACGGTCAATTGTGCTTTTAACTTGAGTTATTTTAACCTTTCCCATTTGTGAAATTCCGGTTTAGGTTGCGTTTTTTGATGGCTCACCAACAACCAAATTGGTTGATGATTAACCGTTAAATACTTTATCCAAGTTGATATTACGCTGCTTGGACACATCCAATGAACTGCGCAATTTTGACAATGCGTCAATCGTAGCCTTAACTACGTTGTGTGGGTTGGAAGACCCCATTGACTTTGCCAAAACGTTGTGAACACCGGCAATTTCCAAAACGGCACGCATGGAACCACCTGCGATTACACCTGTACCATTTGCCGCTGGGCGAATGAGCACTCGGCCTGCGCCAAATTTGCCCTTTTGCTCATGCGGAATGGTGCCTTTGTAAACAGGCACCTTTACCATATTCTTTTTAGCATCTGAGACGGCTTTGGTGATGGCTTCCGTTACGTCACGAGCTTTGCCCAAGCCCTGACCTACTGAACCATTGCCGTCACCAACTACGACAATCGCAGCAAAGCTGAAGGTACGACCACCTTTGGTCACCTTGGCTACACGGTTAAGTGCAACCAGCTTTTCTTTGATTTCCGATTCTACGGCTCTTTCTTTCTGAACGTTGCTATTTGCCATTGAAAAATTATTTTTACGCTTACGAAAAGCGATTTTTCACAAGGAATTAAAGTTTCAAGCCTCCTTCACGTGCTCCTTCAGCCAAAGCCTTCACACGTCCATGGTAGAGATAACCACCACGGTCGAAAACCACAGTTTCGATGCTGAGAGATTTTGCTTTGTCAGCTATCATTTTACCAACTTGACGGGACTGCTCTAATTTAGTGCTTTTTTCAACACCCTTATCCCTAGACGAGGCTGCGGCAAGCGTATGGCCTGCTGTGTCATCAATCAATTGGCAGTAGATGGAGAGGTTGCTGCGATATACGCTAAGGCGTGGGCGCTGTGCCGTTCCTATTACCGACTTGCGAATGCGGAGGTGAATTTTGCGCCTACGCTTTTCTTTACTGAATCTCATTTTGAAAAAATTTCGTCTTAGTGAAAGGCGCTCTAAGTCCAAACCCAAGACAGGTTAAATACCTTAATTTGAAAAAAAACAGCCCAATCAATCGGGCTGTCATTCTCATTACTTTTTAGCTGCTGCCTTACCAGCTTTACGGCGAAGTATTTCGCCTTCAAACTTGATACCTTTGCCTTTGTAAGGCTCAGATTTACGGAATGACTTAATCTTGGCAGCAATTTGACCGATGAGTTCCTTGTCAGCACTTTCGAGCTTAATCATCGGGTTTTTACCTTTTTCTTGAGAGGTAGAAACTTTTACCTCATCTGGAATTGCGAACATGACAGGGTGAGAATAACCCAGTGTCAATTCCAACAACTGACCAGTATTACCGGCACGATAACCGACACCGACCACTTCGAGGTCTTTCACGTAGCCTGCAGAAACGCCCACTACCATATTGTTGATAAGCGCACGGTACAAGCCATGCAACGCACGGTGGCGCTTCTGGTCGGTTGGACGATTTACAGTCAAAGTACCATCTTCCACAGAAACCGTGATATCAGGGTCAACTTGCTGAGATAGTTGTCCTTTTGGCCCTTTTACAGACACAACGTTGGCATCGTTTATTTTCACTTCAACGCCACTGGGCAAGGTTATCGGCATTTTTCCAATCCTGGACATCTTGTTCTAATTTAATTTTTACCAAAAATCAATAAATGAAGCAAAGGACTTCACCACCAATATGCTCTTCACGAGCCTGCTTGTCCGTCATAATGCCCTTTGATGTGGACACGATAGCGATGCCAAGCCCGTTGATTACCTTCGGCAACTCATTGGCTTTGCGATACTGGCGAAGACCCGGGCGGCTTATCCGCTCCAATTTGCGGATGATTGGCTTACGGGATACCAAGTCGTACTTGAGTGCAATTTTGATGACGCCATTATGACCTGACTCGTCATCAAACTTGTATTTCAAAATATAGCCGTTGTTGTAAAGGATTTCAGTAATGGCCTTCTTCTCGTTGGAAGATGGGATTTCCACCACTTTGTGCCCTGCCTGCTGTGCGTTACGAATGCGGGTCAGGAAATCTGCAATTGGATCCGTTACTATCATTTTAATTTGTTTGCAATCTAATTTTAGAATATTGCTCGACTGGGTTTACCAGCTTGCCTTGGTTACGCCTGGGATTTTGCCATCCAAGGCCATTTCACGGAACTTCACACGGCAAAGGCCAAATTTGCGCATATAGCCCTTTGGACGGCCAGTCAATTTGCAACGATTGTGCAAACGGATTGGAAGTGAATTGCGGGGCAATTTGTCGAGCGCATCGTAGTCGCCAGCTTCTTTGAGCTTTTTGCGGAGGTCAGCATATTTAGCCACCAATTTGGCCCGCTTTACTTCCCGTGCTATAAGTGATTTCTTTGCCATGTCTTATTTCGTTTGCTTGCTGAGCAATGAATTAAATTAAGTTTACTGTTGAGCTACGTTCTTGCTTTTGAACGGAAGACCCAATGCTTTCAAAAGCGCATAGGCTTCGTTGTCCGTTTTCGCAGTGGTCACAAAAGTTATGTCCATGCCAGTGATCTTGGTCACCTTTTCAAGGTCAATCTCTGGGAAGATGATATGCTCGGTAACACCCATTGAATAGTTGCCACGGCCATCAAAGCTCTTGTCATTGATACCTCGGAAGTCACGTACACGGGGCAATGAAACGGTAATGAGCCTGTCCATAAATTCCCACATGCGCAGCCCACGGAGGGTCACACGTACACCGATTGGCATACCTTCACGAAGTTTGAAGTTAGAAACCGACTTCTTCGCTTTGGTTGAAACGGCTTTCTGACCAGCAATCTTGGTCATTTCCTCCATAGCGACATCAATCAACTTCTTATCGCCAGTGGCCAACCCTACACCTTGGTTTAAACTGATTTTGACCAGTTTAGGAACCTCCATTGGGTTGCTATATTGAAACTGCTCCTGCAACGCTGGAACAACCTCTTTTTCGTATTTTTCCTTGAACCTGGAAACGTATTTCATTGCTTTGAAAAATTTCAGCGATTATTTATTTAATCAGTTCGCCAGATTTTTTTGCGTAGCGAACCAACTTGCCATCCACCAACTTGCGACCCACACGGGTAGCTTCACCTGATTTTGGATCTACCAACATCAAGTTTGAAATATGGATGGAGGCTGGAATGTCAACAATACCACCTGGCTGGTCTTGCGTTGGCTTGCGGTGCTTCTTCTTCATGTTGATATTCTCAACAATAGCCCTGTTCTTGTCAGGGAACACCTCAATGACCTCACCCACCTCGCCTTTGTCGTTGCCGGCAATGACTTTCACACGATCGCCCTTTTTGATGCTGAGCTTGGGTGCAAACCTTGTCTGTTTTTCTTTCTTTGCCATGATAATCAGCGAATTATCTAAAACAACCCATGCAGGGTTGATTCTATTTTTGAAGATTAAAGAACCTCTGGAGCCAAAGACACAATACGCATGTAGTCCTTTTCACGAAGTTCACGAGCTACTGGCCCGAAGATACGTGAGCCACGTGGCTCATCTTGGTTGTTCAAAAGCACGCAAGCGTTGTCATCAAAGCGGATGTAAGAACCATCCTTGCGACGCACCTCTTTCTTGGTGCGAACCACGACGGCCTTGGATACGGTACCCTTCTTGACACCACCGGGTGATGCGTCTTTCACAGCAACAACAATCTTATCGCCTACGGAAGCATAACGGCGATGCGAACCGCCAAGAACACGGATGCAAAGAACCTCTTTTGCACCACTATTGTCTGCTACTTTGAGCCTTGATTCCTGCTGAATCATATCTGCCTATTTTTAAGTTAGCGGTTGTTTAGCACCTAATTGTTTTGGCGCTGAAATCAACCCCTGGTTATTTCGCTCTTTCGATTATTTCCACCAAGCGCCAGCGCTTGTTTTTGCTCAACGGACGGGTCTCCGTGATACGAACCACATCGCCGATATTGGCATCGTTGTTCTCATCATGGGCCATAAACTTCTTCGACATTTTTACGGACTTGCCGTAAAGCGGGTGACGAAGGCGGCGCTCCACCTTTACGCTTATGGATTTCGTCATCTTGTTGCTGACAACAACCCCAACCCTTGATTTTCTTAATTTTCTGACTTCCATTTTGCTATGGTTTGTAGTTGAAAGCTGGCAGTTGAAACTGAACACCGTCAACTATCGTCTACTTACTTTCTTCTCCTTCTTTCCCTTATTTTGGAACGATTGGCCAATTCCTCGGCGGACATTTGAGCCAATTCACGGCGGCGTGCCTCCGTGTGAATGCGTGCAATGTCACGGCGCATTTCCCTAAGCTCAAGTGGATTGTCCAATCCTTTAACAGAGTGGTCAAACCTTGCTTTGTTATAGTCTGATTCGGCACCTTTCAGCTCCTCCACCAGTTCGGCATCGGACAGTTCCTGAAGTTCCAGATATTTCTTGCTTGCCATTTTTCTAAGTTAATATTGTGAGGATGATTGATGTTTTAGCTGTATCAATTCATCAAAATGTCACCATATCAGGGCGCACGGTCAGCTTCGTCAAAACTGGAAGCTTCTGGGCAGCCAATCGGAGTGCCTCTTGTGCCACTTCTTGGCTCACACCATCAATTTCAAACATGATGCGTCCAGGTGCAACGATAGCAACGTAGTGATCCAATGAACCTTTACCCTTACCCATCCTCACCTCTTGTGGCTTGCGGGTGATAGGCCTGTCTGGGAAAATTCGAATCCAAACTTGACCCTCCCTTTTCATGTAACGGGTCATGGCAATACGAGCAGATTCGATTTGACGGTTGGTGATTCGAGCACCAGTAATTGCTTTCAAGCCGTAAATACCAAAAGAAACTACACTTCCCCTTACATCCATTTTGCTAAGGGTCGGCTTCTGTTGTTTGCGATACTTCGTGCGTTTAGGCTGTAACATCTTTCTTCTTTATTAAAATCCAGCAAAAGCTGGGTTAAAAATCTGGGTAAAAGCTTCAAATTATCCTATTAAATACCCCTCCGAAAAAATCGGCTGCGAAGGTACTACGAATAATTCGAATCTTAACTGGCTTTTTTTCAAATTTTATTTGCGACGGCCACCGCCACTGCCGCCACCTTCACGGCGACCACCGCCGCCATCGCCACGACGTCCGCCGCCACCTTCACGACGACCACCGCCGCCATCGCCACGACGTCCGCCGCCGCCTTCACGGCGACCTTCTCCACGGCCACCGCCGCCGCCTTCACCACCTTCGCCTACACGTTCCTTTTTCTGGAGGCCAGCATTCGGGGATAGGTCACGCTTACCGTAAACCTCACCCTTGCAAATCCAAACCTTGATACCGATTTTGCCATAAACCGTTTGAGCTTCGCTCAAGAAATAGTCAATATCGGTACGGAAAGTGTGAAGTGGGGTACGACCGTCTTTATATTCTTCCGTACGGGCCATCTCCGAACCAGCCAAGCGGCCAGAAATGCGGATTTTGATGCCTTCAGCACCAGCCCTTACAGTTGATTGTATGGCCATTTTGATAGCCCGGCGGTAGTTGATACGTGCTTCTATCTGCTTGGCAATAGACTCGCCAACGATGGAGGCATCCAACTCCGGTTTGCGTATTTCGACGATGTTAATCTGAACTTCTTTATTGGTCAGTTTGCGAAGTTCTTCACGGATTTTGTCAACCTCTTGACCACCTTTACCGATAACGATACCCGGACGTGAGGTGTGGATAGTAACCGTGATGCGCTTGAGGGCACGCTCAATAATGACCCTAGCGATGCCGCCTTTTGCGATACGGGCTTTAAGGTAGATGCGGATTCTTTCATCCTCCACTACTTTGTCACCGTAGTCCTTATCAGCATACCAGTTGGAGTCCCAACCTCTGATGATACCCAAGCGATTTCCAATCGGATTAGTCTTCTGACCCATTATTTTAGCTATTAATGATTGCTTGAAAATTTGGATTAACCTTTGGCCTCTGTTTCTTTGGCAGCATTGTCACGCTCAAGTGGCACTTTGTTTTCGACAATAAGTGTCACATGGTTACGGCGTTTGTGAATGCGAGCCGCACGACCGTGGGTGGCAGGGCGAAAACGCTTTAACATGGCCGCTTCGTCACAAAAGATAGTTTTGACGAAGAGGTTGTAATCGTCTGCGCTTTCAGCACCATCCAACTTGTATTCCCAGTTAGCAATGGCCGACAGCAGGAGCTTTTCGAGCCAAGCCCCAGCTTCGTTCTTTGTGTAGCGAAGGATGCTCAGTGCATCGCCTACCTTCTTGCCACGAATGTTGTTCACAACCAACCGCATTTTGCGGGGAGACATTGGGCAATTTTTTATTTTAGCTACTGCTTCCATTTTCTATTGATTGTACTGTTTTCAGTCTCAGAATGATTTGGCGATTATTCACCGATTCAACATTTAACCTTTACGGTGGCCTGCGTGGCCACGGAAGTTACGAGTTGGTGAAAATTCACCCAATTTGTGGCCAACCATTGGTTCGGTCACGAACACAGGAATGAAGTTCTTGCCATTGTGTACGGCTATCGTTTCACCTACCATGTCTGGGATAATCATTGAAGAACGTGACCAAGTCTTAATGACTTGCTTACGGGTGGCCGCTTTAGCAGTTTCCACTTTTTTCAACAACTTATGGTGAACGTATGGGCCTTTTTTAATCGAACGAGGCATTGCTGTATTATTTTAAGGTATTGACTGTCAGGAGGTTAGACCTTCATTGAGCTTCAATATCCTTAGTTAGTTGTTTTTCTGCGAGAAATAATCAATTGAGTTGAAGGCTTCTTGGTATTCCGTGTCTTCGCACCTTTGGCAAATTTACCTGTACGTGACCGTGGGTGACCACCGGAAGCACGACCCTCGCCACCACCCATTGGGTGATCTACAGGGTTCATCGCAACACCCCTTACCCTAGAACGCTTGCCAGCCCAACGCTTGGCACCAGCCTTGCCCAAAGTAACTAGACCGTGGTCAGGATTTGAGCAAGTACCCATCGTTGCACGGCAGGTAAGCAGTACACGACGTGCCTCACCTGAAGGCAATTTGATTACAGCGTAGCGCTCTTCACGACCCATCATCGTAGCAGATGTGCCAGCAGACCTAACCAAAGCTGCTCCTCTACCAGGTGTCAGTTCAATGGCGTGAATAGATGTACCAAGCGGAACATCTTTCAGGAACAAGCAGTTGCCAGTATTAGGCGTAGCCTTTGAGCCAGACATCACTTGTGTGCCAACCTTCAAGCCATGCGGAGCAAGGATGTAGCGCTTTTCACCATCAGCATAAGCTATCAAGGCAATGAAAGCTGATCGGTTTGGATCGTACTCAATGGTCTTCACCGTGCCTGGAATATTGTCCTTGTCACGCTTAAAATCAATCATACGGTAGCGACGCTTGTGGCCACCTCCAATTTGACGCATGGTCATTTTTCCGGAGCTGTTGCGACCACCAGACTTTTTGATGGAAGACAAAAGGCTGCGCTCTGGAGTATCCGTCGTGATTTCGTCCCTTGTTACACCAACTTTGAACCTGGTGCCGGGCGTTATCGGATTGTATTTTTTAAGTGCCATTTCGGTTGCTTATTTTATGCTTCGCCGTAGAAATTGATTGTTTCACCTTCTGCCAAGGTCACGATTGCTTTCTTGAAGCTGGAAACACGGCCACGAATTGCTGTGCGGCGTGAGTTCCTGCTCTTCGATTTTGAAGGCATAATCATGGTGTTGACAGCCTTAACATCGACGTTGTAAGCTTCCGCTACCGCCTTCTTGATTTCAATCTTGTTGGCATCCTTGTTCACCACGAAAGTGTAACGACCTTTCTTTTCTGAAAGCATGTCAGCTTTCTCCGTGATGATGGGCTTAATTAAAATTCGCTTTGCCATTTCTTATGGATTCTATCTTGATGATACTGCCGAATCGCCCCGGCATTATCGAATCAAAGGCTTTCTACAATTTTTGCAATGGAACCCTCCGCCAAAATCAAGGTATTGGAATGAAGGATTTCGTAAGTATTAAGGTCTTGTGCCCTAGACACTGCTGCGTTTGGCAGGTTGCGGCTCGACAGATAAACGTTCTTTTCGTAATCGCCTGTTACCAACAGTGATTTCTTGGCATCCAGCTTCAATGACTTGAGCATACCCAAGAAAGACTTGGTCTTTGGTGCATCGAAAGTGAAGTCTTCCATCACGATGATTTGACCATTAGCAGCCTTTGAAGAAAGCGCTGACAAACGAGCAAGACGCTTAACTTTCTTATTCAGTTTTTGGCTGTAGTCACGTGGCTTGGGACCAAAAACCCGACCACCACCTTTGTACAATGGGCTGTTGATGTCACCTTTACGTGAACCACCAGTACCTTTTTGCTTGTGGAGCTTGCGGGTAGAGCCAGATATTTCGCTGCGCTCTTTGGATTTGTGTGTCCCTTGGCGCTGGTTAGCCAAATATGCTTTCACGGCGAGCCAAACAGCATGTTCATTTGGCGTTGCGCCAAACACTGCATCTGGAAGTTCAACCGACTTGCCAGTCTTTTCGCCTTTGATATTGAAAACTTCGAGTTTCATAACTGTGAAGTCATTAATTGCTTTAGGAAATAAACCTTAGAGGTTTGATTACTGCTTCTTTTCGATGATGACAAAGGAGCCGTTATGGCCAGGTATCGCACCTTTAATAAGGATAAGATTACGCTCCGCAAAGACTTTGACCACTTTGAGGTTCTTCACCTTTACGTTGTCTTGTCCCATGTGGCCGGCCATGCGCATACCTTTGAATACCCTAGAAGGGAAAGAGGATGCGCCGATAGAACCAGGAGCCCTGAGCCTGTTGTGCTGACCGTGTGTACGGTCACCAACGCCACTAAACCCGTGGCGGCGAACAACGCCTTGGAAACCCTTTCCTTTGGTCACGCCAGAAGCATTGACTGTATCACCTTCATTGAAAAGCTCTTCTACCCGGACAACATCGCCCAAGTTCTTGGAAACAGCATTGAAATCACGGAATTCAACGAGCTTTTGTTTAGGAGCAGTCTTAGCCTTGTCAAAGTGACCAAGCATAGGCTTGGTTGTATTCTTAACTTTTGCATCTCCGAAAGCCAACTGCAATGCAGTGTAGCCGTCTGAGCCTTCGCTTTTGACCTGTGTAACAACACAAGGCCCTGCTTCGATAACTGTGCAGGCGATGTTTTTTCCAGCTTCATCGAAAATGCTGGTCATGCCTACTTTCTTTCCGATTATGCCATTCATCGGGCAGAATGTTTTATTATTTGCATGTTGTCTGCAATGAGCTAACTGATTGACAATCAGCACAAAACCAACAACAAACAAGTTATTGACAAATAATGCCTGTCAGATTTGCATACCTAGCACTTAACAGAACTGGTTGCAGAATACGACAGCAGACTTATACAGGCGAACATCGTTCACCCCAAATTTTAGGCGGAATTACGTCAACTTGACCTGAATATCTACACCACTCGGAAGTTCCAGTTTGGATAACGCATCGACTGTCTTCTGGGTAGGAGTATAAATCTCAATCAGTCGCTTGTGGGTGCGTAGCTGGAACTGCTCACGAGATTTCTTGTTGACGTGCGGCGAGCGCAGGACGGTAAAAATCTCTTTCTTCGTGGGCAGCGGAATCGGACCAGTCACGACAGCACCGCTAGAGCGTACTGTTTTAACGATCTTCTCCGTTGACTTATCTACCAAATTGTGGTCGTAGGAACGGAGCTTGATTCTAATTTTTTGATTCATGCCTAATTAAATTAATAAACTCTAAAGGAAAATTTTGCCCGCTCAAGGGCCTTTTTTCCTAAGAGCGGGCAAAGATAAGAACTTTTATGCTTTTACCAAGCCTTTTGCTTTTTCTATTACTTCTTGAGCAATATTTTTTGGCGCATCTTGGTAATGCGAGAACTCCATGGTCGAACTTGCACGGCCAGAAGTGATGGTACGCAGTTGTGTAACGTAACCAAACATCTCTGAAAGTGGTACTTCGGCTTGGATGGCAATGGCTCCGCCTGTGCGTGGCTCTTGGCCTTTCGGCAAACCACGACGACGGTTCAAGTCACCAATCACTGGGCCTGTGTATTCGTCTGGAGTAATTACTTCGAGCTTCATGATAGGCTCCTGAATGACAGGCAAGCATTTTGGCGCAGCCTCACGGAAACCTTCCTTAGCACAAAGTTCAAAGGCAATTGGCTTTGAGTCCACGGCGTGCATGGAACCATCCGTAACCTTCACTTTCATGCTTTCGATGTTATAGCCTGCCAAGATACCGTTGTCCATCATGGCGTTGAAACCATCTTTGATAGGCTTTTGGTAGTTCTTGTCGATGGCACCACCGACAATACCCCACTCAAACTGGAGCCTTGTCTTGCCGCTTTTGAAATCATCTGATTCCAAGAACTCTTCATCGGCAGGGCCGAGTGTGAATTCCATGTCGGCAAAGAGACCTGAACCACCCGTTTGCTTTTTCAAGCGCTCACGGTGTTGTACAGTTTTGGTAAGGCACTCTTTGTAGTTTACCTGTGGCTGGCCTTGGTTGCACTCCACTTTGAATTCCCGCTTGAGGCGGTCAACAATGATTTCCAAGTGAAGCTCGCCCATACCACTAATAATGGTCTGGTTGGTATCTTGGTCGAAACGGACCTTAAAGGTTGGATCTTCTTCTGCCAATTTCGCCAAAGCGAGGCCGAGTTTGTCCATGTCCTTCTGAGACTTTGGTTCTACTGCGATACCGATTACTGGGTCAGGGAACTTCATGCTCTCCAGCACGATTGGATGCTTCTCGTCACAAAGCGTATCACCTGTGCGAAGGTCTTTAAAGCCTACTGCCGCAGCGATGTCGCCCGCTTCTACCCTATCAATTGGGTTTTGCTTATTGGCGTGCATCTGGTACAAGCGTGAAATACGCTCTTTCTTGTCCGAACGAGTGTTGAGCACAGAATCGCCTGCATTCAAGGCACCTGAATAAACACGGATGAAGCAAAGGCGACCAACATAAGGGTCGGTTGCAATCTTGAACGCAAGTGCGGTGAACGGCTCAGAGGCAACTGGTTTGCGGCTTTCTTCTTGCTCAGTTTCAGGGTTGACACCAACGATGGCATCAACATCAGCTGGAGAAGGAAGGTAAGTGCAAACTGCATCAAGCATCGCTTGAACACCCTTGTTCTTGAAAGCAGAACCGCAGAGGATTGGCGTGATGCTCATGCCAATCACAGCTTTGCGAAGCGCAGCACGGATTTCATCAGGTGTGATGGAATTTGGATCGTCAAAGTACTTCTCCATGATGGCGTCATCGTACTCGGCGGCAGCTTCCAACATTT
>JADLHE010000202.1 GCA_020848965.1 Saprospiraceae bacterium | reverse complement strand
CACCCAATAAGTCCTTCATTTGTTGGGTTTCCTCTTCGGAAGTCGAGTGGAAAATGACCTTGGACTTTACCAAGTTCACCAGCCCCAACACGAATTTCTTTTTGAGCGCTGCAAAACCCAGCGCCGATTTCATCAGCTCGCCCCTCGGCGACCAAAATACCCGCTTGCCAAGCAGCACCGCAATCGGAGCAATGATGAAAGAAAGGGTGTAAAAAACGGAAGTGACATAAACAGTTTCGAAATTGCGGAGCTGCGCAATGGTCTTTAGCACGACCCGCCAAGGAAGCAGGATGTTTTGGGTGGCAACATACAGCACTTTACCAAATTCGGTGTCTTGCCATTGGTCAACCGGGTAAAGGTTTTTCAAACCCCGGTCGGAGGTCACCACCACCACTTCAATGCCTTTTGAAACCAAGCCCTTCGTCAGCCAATAAACGGTGTTTGCGGGGCCTCCTGCTTGGTCGGGATAAAAAGAACCGACGGATACCAAAATTGCTTTATCCCTAGCGGATTTCACTCAGATACTTTATTGCGTTCCAGCCAATCGGCCAGCACTACCAATTGCCAGACCCTCGACCATGGAATGCTCCTATCATCTTTTAAGAACTGATTCCAGTAGGCCATCAAGTTTTTTTCATCGAAATAAGCGCAATTCTTGCTTAGCCAAATAATCCTGTCGTTGCAGAAGCTGCGCAATTCGTTTTTCAACCAATACTCCCAAGGTAGGGAGAAGCCCATTTTTTTGCGATGCACAACCTCATCTGGAAGTCGAGGTGCAAGGGACTCCACCAGCAAGCGCTTTGGATAAATGGGCTGCTTGTACTTGTCCGGCACCGACATCACATACTCCAGCAGGTGATGGTCGAAGAAAGGAACCCGCACCTCCAGAGCATGGGCCATGCTCATTTGGTCGGTGTCCCGCAACAGTAGGTCACGGGTATAGCATTCTATTTCGCCCACCGTGCCTTGGCTTAGTAGCGCCAAGTGGCTCAGCTTCTCGTTCATCCATTCTAGCGATTCAGAAAGTTGGTGAACCTTCAATTCTTTCCGTTGCGTAATTCTTTGCAGCTCAAGGGTTGAAAAGGCTTGACGCATTATTGGGTAAACAGCAGAAAAGGAGCGAGAACTGGCATTGGCCAAATCTCCCATTTTGCGGTTTTTCATAAGGTGCGCAGCAAGACTGCCAGCAGTTGCCCGAACGAACCTTGGCAAGGCCCAGAACAGATTGTTCTGCATCAGCTTTTGGTAGCGCACCATGGTGGAGTAGCCCCCGAAAAGCTCATCGCCCCCCAAGCCTGACAGCGCAACTGTGATGCCTGCCTCTTTGGTCAGTTTGGAAACCCAATAGGTATTGGCCCCGTCAGGGCTTGGCATATCCATACTTTTCAGAATCTCAGGGGTGGATTCCAAAAAAGTTTCGGGTTTCAATAAGAACTCCGTGTGGTTCGTTTGGTACTTCTTGGCAATTAGCCTTGAATAGGTGGACTCATCGAAACTTGGCTCATCGAATACAATGGAGAAGGTGGAAACCTGAGTGGAATGCAGTTCTGACATGCAGGCAACTATCAAACTCGAATCAATGCCACCGGACAAGAATGCGCCAAAAGGCACATCGCTTATCATCCTTTTCTCCACGGCATTGATAAATAGTCTAGCTACGGTTTTCTTTACTTCCTCAATGCCCTTGTCTTCAAAGGCAGGTACATTTGTTATTTCCCAATAGGGTTTTACAGATAATTTCTGGTCTTTGAGCAACCCACAATAGCCAGCGTTCAATTGATAAATATCTTCAAGAATGGTATTGGGCTGATGAACCGTTTGATACCGTAGGTAATTGGTGATTTGAGCCTGCGCAACCCTTGGTTTTACATACCCGGTGGCCAAAATGGAGCGCACCTCTGAGGCGAAAACGAAAGTATCCTCTGAATGGAAATAGTAAAATGGTTTTTTGCCGAGGCGGTCCCTAGCTATGAATAGGGAGTTTTCTTTGGCATCCCAGATTGCAAAAGCAAACATGCCATCCAAACTATTGAGGAAATTCTCGCCGTAAGCAATATACAAGGCCAGCAAGGCTTCGGTGTCTGAGCTGGTAGTAAACTGGTACTTGCCTTCTAGCCTCTGACGTATTTGCTGATAATTGTATATTTCGCCATTAAACACGATGGTGTATCTTCCACTAGTATCAGTGAATGGTTGATTTGCAGCATCGCTTAAGTCAATGATGGAAAGCCGTCTGTGCCCTAAGCGGACATGCGCATTTCCAAAAACACTGCCTGCATCTGGACCCCGGTGCTTTAAATGGTCTATCGCAATCTCTATTGAAGCTTCTTCAATAGGTTTCTTTGAAATAATGCCTGCAATTCCACACATCGAGAATAAATTTGAAATTAGCTATTGTGTCTGCTAAAAATATTTCTTTAGTTTAAGGAAGTGCTTTTCAAATGTATGCCAAATCACCCATGAACAAAAAAGAATGGTCGGAATTGAAATGATATAGAAAATGATTTGACCTGGCAACTGGGTCTGGCCAATTTGTAAAAAACTGCCGGGCTTGTAAAGCACATCACGAATCACTGCTCGAACGGGCAAGTTAATCAGGTAGATAGCATAAGCGTGTTTGCCAAACAGCATTAAGGTCTTATTGGTCAAGACCTTGTTCAACCGTGGGTATTTTTCGTTTGTGGTTGCAATGAGAATAAAAGCCGTGAAGGAAATGATTAGGAAGGTGAGTCCGATTGTTTGTTTGAGTACCCCTCCCACAATGTCGCCACCTTCAATAAGGCAAACAGCAACGAATGAGAGAAAGGAAAGGACAGAAATCCGAACAGCATAGGGCAGGAGTTTGTCAACCAAGTCTTGACGGTACATGGTAATATAGGCTAAGAAGCCACCGAGAGCCAAGCCATCCCACCTGCAACAGGTAAAATAGAATGTGTAATACCACCAGCCTTCTGAGCTTGAAAATGTAGCAATCAATATCCTAGTGATGAGGGCAACAACTGCCAAACCGAGCGTAATAGGCAGTAGTCTTGTGTTTCGAACCCAATAGATGATAAGCGGCCAAAGCATGTAAAATTGCTCCTCAATTGATAAAGACCAAGATGCATCTAGTATTCCATGTCGCAATTGTTGTCGAATGGCAATGATGAAATTGGACAAATAGGTCCAGTAATAGATTTCATCGCCTGCAATCCTTCCAAAATTGTTCGCCTTGGGGTGTGGTATATGTGGTAGTATGACTAGGCAAATGAAAACGATTAAATAGAACAAGGGGAAAATCCGAAGGAATCGGCGGGCATAGAAGTTCTTAAAATAATCAGGTTTGCTCTTTGCGCTGAGCAGAATCCGGGTAATCAGGAACCCAGAAAGGCAAAAAAACAAGTCAACACCAATCCATCCTGTCCAAGCGATTTGTGTGTAGATTTCGTCAAAAGCCGATTTGGGAATCAGGACAGTGGTGTGTGCGAACAATACCAATAAAATGGCAATTCCCCTGACGCCATCCAGCGATTTTATATAGTTTACTTCCTGCATGTATCTTGAATTTCTAGAATCGTAATATTGTTGGCACGGTGGGGTAGGAGCACCTAAATGGACTGATAGATGGTTGTAAGGGAACTAATTGCTTGTGCAATCGAATATTTTTTGCTATTTTCAATACCATTCAAAACTATTTGCATTCGTCTGTCACCATCGGTGATTAGTTCGTTTATGCCACGCCTTATATCGCTAACTTCTAGAGGATTTACCAAAATAGCTGCGTTGCCTGCTATTTTTTCCATCGGATCAATATTACTGGTTACAATTGGTCTCCCAACAGTCTGGGCTTCTAGAATGGGAAGCCCGAAACCTTCATACGTAGATGCAAATATCACTGCATCACAATTTTTGTATTCCTCAACAACTTGGTCAATGGTCAACGAAAAGGTAAATGAATAGGCGATATTAGCTTTTTTGAGTACATCCTCTTGAGCTTCCGACAGTTTCCCAATCACCCTTAGTTCGCAATGAACGCCCATCAGCGCCACCGCAACCCTTTCCAGGTTCTTATTGGGGGTAATGCCGATGTGTAAGAAGATGGGCTTTTCTGAGTTGAATTCTTTAGGTGAAAATTTGAACTTCTCATCTATAAAATTCGGAATCACTACAATCTTGTCATCCCTTACCCCTGTGTACTTGATTACGTCTTGTTTGGTTTTTTCAGATACAACAGTAATTATTTTGGCACGATGGGCTGGCAACCAGAGCCAAATGAGCTTATAGAAAATTCTTTTGAAATATAGGAATTGTTCAGGATTACCACAGTCATGGATAGTCAATACACAATTGGGCAAAAAAATGGCTAGGTAATGTA
Source organism: Saprospiraceae bacterium (assembly GCA_020848965.1). GTDB lineage: Bacteria > Bacteroidota > Bacteroidia > Chitinophagales > Saprospiraceae > UBA6168. The sequence continues at coordinate 2,243 of JADLHE010000202.1, read as the reverse complement.
CGTCACCCGTTACGTGGTTGATATTGCTCCGGTTCTTAACGGCAAAGCTTATGTTTTTCAACAATCCTGTCAAACCGCCGCTATTGGGACAATAAACATGGCTAATATTTATATCAGGACTGGTTGACAAATTTTTGAAAATCTGGTGAAACAAAGACTCCAACGAAAAAGCGTCATTAGGCGGCTTCCTTGAAAAAAACCTGACGTTCAGTATTCGCTTAGAAGCAGGTACACTCATCTATAAATTATAGCTTGGACAATATCGTTGTCGCAAAAATAGCATTGTGGTACACCTCTCGCTGACCATTGATAGCTATTTCATGAGAGGTTGCCTTAAACCATTCCAATACTTCAGGGTTGTCACGAAGCAATGCTATTTTTTGGGCCAATTCAGCTATATCTCCACATGAAAATTCAAAACCATTTTTCCCAGGCTGAACATCATCAGTTGGGCCAGATAGGCCACATTTATCACTCGCTATTACAGCACACCTCATATATGTAGCCTCCGTCACGGCAAGTGAGTGTGGGTCATGTTCAGAACTCAGTATGTAGATGTCAGAGGCGGCATAGTATGCGACTAAGTCTTTAGGCTTTACAAAATCCACAAAGCGCACACTGCCGGGCTTCAATTTAGCAACATGATTTTCCAAAAAATCTTTGTCTTCTCCAGAACCTATCACCAATAAACGGCAGTTTCTAGTATCGCTGTCTGAGCGTTGCATTAATTCCAAAGCCTTCAGAATATCTACTTGTCTTTTATGCCGCACTAGTTTGCCTACGTTTATCAAAACTACATCATCCTGAGCGATGCCAAGTTCGGTTCTTAAATTCGACCTTAGTTTTTCGTATTGCTGCAAGCCATCACTGTAGGCAATTTGGTCAATAGGGAACTTGGTGCGAATCATTTTTTTGTAAGACACGCCGTGCTTAGTATAGTAACTTTCATTGGCGTCTCCTACCGTAAGGAAATAGTCTATTTTCTTGAAATAGAATCTAAGAGCTAGGCTTTTAAGAATTTTCTTCAGTCCACCTCTTTTTTGCCTATCCTCTACATCTGAGACAAAAAACAGTTTTTTCTTGTTATCAATGGCCCATTTATAGGCTCTCAACTGGTATTTTTGGGAGTAACCATAGATAAATACTAGGTCAGGGCAATACCGGTCAAGTTGAATGTTTAGTTCGCTATTGTCTAATTTATAACTTGGGTTTTCTGGTTTATCACTCAAGAATACATGCGGAAAATCAAGTCTAACCTCCCATTTAATGGTTTTCTTGAAAGCTGCATCATAGTATTCTGCAAAACCTAAGGGATTGGCAAAGAAAACTTTAAGCTCAATGCCAGTCTTTTTCGAGATTTCGCTGTACCACGGCACAAAATGCTGGATAGGATGCGAAACAACGATGGCTATTTTTGTCGAATTCAACATGCTTAAAGAATCTCTTTTTAGCGCCGCTCAAAATAAGCTACGGGTCCATAAACATCAACCAGTGTCATGCCTGTCTTTTCGGCAATTAGCTGAATGACCTCAGTGTATTTATATTCCTTGTTTGATGCGGTTGCATTGTGGGTTTCAATTATGAGTTGTTGACATTTTGACAAAGCTGCCTGATCGTTGAATATCATTTCTATTTCAGCACCTTCAATATCACAAACAAGACTAAATTTGTCTATTTGAAACTCAGATAGTATATGGGAGAGTGTGATATTTTTGACTGGATATTCTTCAAACGTATTTGAACTTGGAGCAGCAGATTTTGAAGACCCTAGTATGTCAGATGAAGCAAAAAACGCAACTTCAGAATGTAATGGCTTTGAGTAGTCCACCAAATTGTTCAAAATGATGTGGTTGTCGGCACCACCATTCGAGGTAAGATTCTTCTTTAGGCTCTCCAATAGCATGCGGTTGGGTTCTACACAAATTATTCGTTTCTTTGAATTCTTAAGTTTATTTGCTATTTGAGAGGAAACGATTCCTAAGCTTGCACCAAGTTCAATTACATCGAATGTATTACGGAGATACTGCCTTAAAAATCGAATTTCAGCACCTTCATAAGCTTTGAAAAAAATTGCCGCTTTCATAGAAGGAGTGAACACTTTATTGCTAGTGTCCACACAGCAATCATAACAAGGAATCTTGTCACTGTAAAGTAACGCAATGATTTTACCTGAAAAATTTGAACAAAGGATTTCGCTTACTATTCTTTTAAAAAAAAGTACAACGGGGTGTAGTTGAATTTTT
>JADLHE010000201.1 GCA_020848965.1 Saprospiraceae bacterium | reverse complement strand
TGCTTGCTTCTCTTTTGCAGCATTGACTTCCAAACTGCGCTGCTTTGTAACCTTGCAGCCGCTTTCGGTTTCAATGCTCAAAGTGATGGTTTTCTTGCCGGAAGAACCATATTTTACAGAGTGAGGCCCAGCGCCATTTGCCTTCTGTGGGCTTGCATCTACACCAAAACTCCATTCCCAAGCCTTGATTTTTCCAAAAAAAATGCTGGCATCCTTTATCGTGACTTTCTCATTTTTCGCTGCATTCAATTTGCTCATAGTGAAGTTGGCTTCCGGCCCCAACAAAGTTCCAGAGCCCCCGAATTCAACCGTGAACCCGTTACCGGAATTGGTATAATTGTTCACCATGAGCGCATAGCTTTTGCCTGCCTCCATGCGCAACGGGGCCAAATAGCTATCACTTAGTTCAGCACAGCCTTGGTCTTCGATGATATCGGAGCTGCCATCGGCAAGGCCAGTGGCCCCAGCGCAGCGCTTCCACATCCTGAAAGGCTCGCCCACGTTTTCGCCAGCCGCCATGCAACGGATGGTTATTTTATCGGTGCAATCCTCCACGCCCTTGGGCAGTATGAAAAGGATAAAATCAAGGTCATCCGAAGGGTTGTTCGGCGTGAGTTTGAAGCTGAGCGTGCCCGTTTTATCGCAAGTCCATTTGTACCAAGCCGATTGCGTTTCATCGGGCAGGCAGGTGCCTTTCGGCAATTCTTTTCGCTGCTTGCCCGCACTGGTCATATTGGGCACGGTGAAGGTGGATTTATCGCAGAGCACCACCGCCGATAAACAATCTGAGGAAGGCGAAGGCACTGGGTTAAAATTGTTTACACATAGTTGAAAACTACCTGTATTGCCCTCACGGGCATCCACCCTGATGAAATACGTTTGCCCAACCACCAAATTATAGATAAAGGTTTCGACAATATTGAACCCCTGCCCATCAGAAATACAGCCCACTTCGTACAGTGCTTTGCACTCGCCCCGGTACAGCGCCAGTTGCGGTTTTTGAAGTGTTCCACCGGGAGTCCGGGGAATGGCGCCCACCACGCTAATGTTCACCACCGTTGCTACCGCCGAAAACTTGAACCAAACATCGTTGTCCGTATCGCCGAGGTAGCTTGGGAAGCAACGGGCGGGGTCGGGGCCACCGGGCGTGGCCATGTGGTTGGTGAACTGACGTGGCTGGCTGCAATAGTTCGTCACGTCCTTCAGGAGCATGGCCTTGGTGCAGTTGTCGTTGGCAGGCTGGGCAAGCAGGACGCCCATTGCGCAGCAGAAAACCAGCAAAAGAAAGGGTGATTTTGAGTTCATTAATTGTCAGTGCTTTTGAGAGAACGCTGGGCAAAGTTAAGCAGCATTGCGGAGCAAAATTCAAAGCAGATGGCCAAGGTGCATTAGCTTTTCGACCAAAGGGGCTAACTTCCCGCCATCTAATAAAGGCCGTTATGAAAATTACCGTTTTTTTATTGCTTAGTTGCTTCGCAATGAGCGCATTAGCGCAAAGCAATGCTTCCGACGAGGCGCTCCGCAAAAAGGCCGACGAGCTGGCCCACCGCTTTATCATCGTGGATGGGCACGTTGACCTGCCGTCGAGGCTCTCGGTAAAAAACTTCCGGCTCACGAAAGAGTTCATTGCAATGCCCATTGAAACGAACGAGGGCGATTTTGATTATGTGCGGGCAAAGCGGGGTGGACTCAGTGCCCCGTTCATGTCCATTTACATTCCTTCTGGCCACCAAAAGCGGGCCGATGGCGGGGCCAGTTTCGCCGACACCTTAATTAATATGGTGGGCGATATTTCGAGGATGCACCCCGACAAGTTCGCCCCGGCCTACTCGCCCGACGACATCGAGCGCAATTTTGCTGCAGGCAAAATCAGCCTACCGATGGGCATGGAAAATGGGGCGCCTATCACCAAAATCAAAGACCTAAAATATTTCCATAAAAGGGGCATCCGTTATATCACGCTCACGCACGGCAAGGACAACCTCATCTGCGACTCCAGCTACGACACCGTGCGAACCCACAACGGCCTCAGCCCTTTCGGTCGGGAGGTGGTGCTGGAGATGAACCGACTCGGCATCATGGTTGACATCTCGCACGTGAGCGACGCCGCTTTTTACCAAACCATCGGTGTGACGAAGGCCCCGGTCATTGCCTCGCATTCGTCTTGCCGCACGTACACGCCTGATTTTCAACGAAATATGAGCGACGACATGATTCGGACGTTGGGCAAAAACGGCGGAGTTATCATGATAAATTTCGGCTCCACCTTCCTCGACAGCCGCATCGTGAACAGCCGGGAGGCCATGCGCACCAAGCTGTTGGCCATGCTGGAAGCCAAAGGTTTGAAAGAAGAGGACGAGGCCGCCAAGCCGCTCATCAAACAGTTTTCGGAGGAAAACCGGGACTCGCTCTACTCCGATGTGGAGATGGTGGCGAACCATATTGACCATGCCGTGAAGCTCGCCGGCATTGACCACGTTGGCCTCGGCTCCGATTACGACGGCGTTGGCGACTCGCTCCCGACGGGCCTGAAGGACGTGTCGGGCTTCCCAAACCTCATCTTCGTGCTGCTGAAAAGGGGCTACTCTGAGGAGGACATTGCGAAGATTTGCTACAAGAACGTCTTCCGGGTTTGGCGGGAGGTGGAGCGGGTGGCGGGTGAATGAATTTGAAATATGGGCATTGCCCATATTGGGGTATTTCCGTTCATAGACATTGGGCATCGCCCTACGATGCAAAATGGGTAACGCACTACGATTTTGGTCAAAACATCAATCACATAATTCATTGATAATGAAACATTTACTCACAATTTTCATCCTTTTTTGCTGCGCAAACATGCTTTTTGCCCAGCCTGTTGCCGTTGGCAATATCGAAACTGCCCTTTTCAACCTCCCCGATGTCATTTTCAAAAAAATTGATACACCAGAAGGTTTCGAGGCGGCTTATGAATTGAAAATCAGGCAGCCCATTGACCACAAGCACCCCGAAAAGGGCAGTTTTTATCAGCGGTTGTTCCTGACGCACAAAGGCTTTGACCGCCCGACGGTCATCTGCACGGAGGGCTATGAGCGGCCCACGAATCGCATGTACGAACTTACCCGCTTGCTGAACGGCAACCAACTCGATGTGGAGCACCGCTATTTTGGCGATAGCAAGCCCGAAAAGCTTGATTATCAATATCTTAATCTAGAGCAAGCCACCGCCGACCTGCACCATATCAACCAAGTTTTCAGGGAGATTTACAAAGGGAAATGGGTAAGCACTGGCATCAGCAAGGGCGGCCAGACGACGATTTACTACCGCTATTTCCACCCCGCCGACGTGGATGTGAGCGTGCCTTATGTGGCCCCGCTCAACCAAGATTTGGAGGAAAAGCGCATTTATGCCTTCCTCGACACGGTGAGCACGGCGGAGTGCCGGGCGAAAATCAAGGCTGTGCAAATGCGGTTGTTGAAGAACCGGGCGGAGGTGCTGAACAAACTGTCGTGGTTTGCGAAGGGTGCAGGGCAAAACTTCACCTACCTCAACTTCGAGCAGGCGTTCGAATATGCAGTGCTGGAATACCAGTTTTCTTTCTGGCAAATGGGCAACGACTGCGCAAAAATCCCCGACGACAAAATGCCGCTCGATAGTACGATTTCGCACTTCCTACAAGTGTCCGACCTCGGCTTTTTCTCCGATGAAACCATCGCTGGCTATGCCTCGCATTACTACCAAGCGGGCGATGAAATGGGCTACTATGGCTATCGCACCGAGGATTTCAAGGGTTTGCTGAAAGCTCTGCCGATGAGTCCGCACCCCAGTGCCGTGTTCATGCCGGGCAAGCAGGCCACCAGTTTTGACGGTGATTTGCCGAAGAAAACGGCCAAGTGGATTGACGACTACGGCAACAATTTCATCTACATCAACGGCAACTCCGATACCTGGTCGGCCACGGCGGTGCGGCCCTCCGGCAAGACGAACGCCGTGTTTTTCTTTATGCCAAAAGCTAGTCATGGTGGGGCGAGAATCAAAAACATGACGAAAGCGGAACGGGAGAAATTGGTGGCGACGCTGGAAGCGTGGTTGGGGATGGAGATTGAGTAACCCACAAGATTTTCGCCGAAAAGAACAGCCCTGTTAGAGCTTAAAGCTCTAACAGGGCTGTTCTTTTCGGCGAAAATCCTCCTTCTAATTTCTTATGATTTTAATCCACCCTGCTTCTGTTCCCTGCACCATTTTCACCCAATATAAACCCGCTGGCAAATCGCTCAAATCAAGCTGAATCGCCTGTTTTTCATCATTTTTCACTTCGTAAAAAGGGGGAACCAGCAACCTGCCAAGTCCATCAAAAACAGCAACCTCTGTTTTGCCAATCCATTGATTCTCAAGGCTTAAAAACACCTGCCCACTCGTAGGGTTGGGTGAAATGGTCAATGAACCGCCATGCAATTGCGAAGCAGCCGAAGAGACCGAGGTGATTGCTACCGCAACATTGCTGTAATCGGAGAAAGCGCTGCCCTGCTTTGCCCGCACACGATAGAAATAGGTGTTGTTGGGGGAAACTCCGTTGTCGCTGAAAGTCGTTGAATTGGCAGGCAATTGAACGATGGGGCTGAAATTGTTGTCCACGTTGTCCGAGCGCTCCAAAATGAAACCTGTCTCTGTGCTGGAATTGTCCAACCATTTCAAACTAACCTTATCGTGGCTGACAAAAGTAATGGCCAATACTGTCGGCGCAGCCACAACATCTGCCTCACAGCCATTCACGATATTGTCTTGCGTGGCTTGTCGGACACTGGGCAACAATGGATAAAACATATCGCCGGGACACGAGGTCTGGCAGCCATCCCGGTGGCCAGAGATATTGGGCAACACCAGTCCAGAGCCACTGTGAAAAGACGTGTCGAGTGGGTCAATATTTTCGTCGCAAGTTTCCCAAGCAAGGAAGTCGGCAAGTGTGTTCAATGCAGCAGCCTGCGGCTGAATACTTGTGAAATCGCCCATGACGCAGATGCCCGTCGTCTTGCCATTTTGTGCGCAAAAATGGGCGCCGAGCCTGCCATCTCCCCTACCCTCGTACAGTACGCCGTTAGGGTCAACGAGCCAATTATAGCCGATGTCGTCCCAGCCGTTGGTGTTCACATGAAAGTCCCAGATAGAGCGCACGACGGCAGCCCAGTCGCTCGCCACATTCGTTCCAGCCGTGTGGTGAATGATGACGTGCGTCGGGTCTGGTACAAATTCAGGTGTGGGGTCGGTGGGGCAAGAGCCATCGGGGCACCAGTCGAGGCGGCCTTGGAAGGGGGGCTGGGGGCAGGAGCAAGCACTACGCTCGGAGGGATGAGGGATGAGGGATGAGGGATGAATCGGGGCCGTGGGTTTCAGGGTTGGGGTTTCAGGTTTCAGGCTGGGGCCGGGGTCGAAGAAGTGGATTTCGAGGGAGTCGATACTGGAAGGGCCAGTAAAATCTACTCCATAAAAAAATGGACTCTTTTCCATAAACATCAGCTCGCTGATGTGCCTATTATCTTTTTGCAAGGCATGTCCATCTTGGCTTATCACAAAAGATGAAACCAAATCCCCCAAAAAGAAATTAAGTTTGATTGTATCCGCAGAAGGAGTCCAATTTTGTGAGTACCAAACTATTGAAACAGCCAAAGCTATAGTGTCCCTATCTTGAAAAGGAGTCATCAAAGGAGTCATCAAACGACCTGAAAGGTACCTGAGATTTTTTTTCTTTACATACTTACTAAATTCCTCAGTGGTTTCGCAAATTGACACAGTACGAATATCCTTATTCGCTGCTTTCAATACCATCCTCCTCGTCTGCGCCTCCACATCCCCCACCAAAAACAAGCAAGCCACAAAGGCCATTACCGCTATCGTTGTATTTTTTTTCATCATGATTTTTTTCATAAAAAACGGCAACCACTGCCAGCCTCAAAATTAAACACTTTGCGGAGAGCAGTGGGTTTTCATTCGTTTTGACGGATAAATGGCTTTCAACAGAAAGCTAGCTTCAAGCACGGCAAACCTTGATTTTGTTCAAGCCTGTTTGGCATAAAAATGCCTTACTTTGCAGCGAAATCCGCCCGCTGAATAGCCAAAGACACCGCTAAATTTTTACCACCATGATTAAGATTCTCGCCAACGACGGCATCCATCCAGATGGCAAACTCTTGCTCGAAGAAGCAGGCTTTGAAGTTGACACCAACAAGGTGGCGCAGGAAAAACTGGCCGAGGTGCTGCCCGGCTACGACGTCATCATCGTGCGCAGCGCCACCAAGGTGCGCCAAGACTTGATTGACGCCTGCCCGAACCTCAAAATCATCGCCCGTGGCGGCGTCGGCCTCGATAATGTGGACGCTGAGTACGCCCGCAGCAAGGGCATCCACGTGTGCAACACGCCCAAGGCCAGCAGCCGTGCCGTGGCAGAATTGGTGTTCACCCATGCATTCAGCCTCGCCCGCCTCATCAACCAAGCTACCCGTGAAATGGCCACCGGC
>JADLHE010000200.1 GCA_020848965.1 Saprospiraceae bacterium | reverse complement strand
TGAACAGCTTTCCGAAAGTTTCGAACTTTCGGAAAGCTGTTCAACAACAACAACTACTACACCAGCCTACGCCGCCGCCCCCTCATGCACCCCGTTCGTCGCCTTGGGCTTTTCCAGCAGCGTTGACACGGCATTGCTCAGCGAGGTGGTGGCAGACGGGACCTGCACGCTGCGCTCCTCGGCGGGCACCACGGGGGCAGGCTCCAAAATCACGTTCACCCGACGGTTGACGCCCGGCTCCAGCACCACCAGTTTTTCGATGGGGCTGACGGCCTCGCTTGCCCCTGCGGGGCTTGAGAAGCGCAGCGTGAACGAGCCGCCGGACAATTGTATCTTGTAGCGGCCCAGCTTGTCGGTGATGGCCGATTTGCCCTCCTCGCCCAGCACCTCCACCAGCAGGCCAGCGATGGGCTTGCCGCCTTTGGGGTCTGTGGCATCGAACCAATTAGTGCGGCCCGATACCTTGGCAGGGTGGCCGTTGCGCACTTGTGCCACGAGGTAATCCTGCGTGAAAAGCTTCAAATTATCAGGCTCCAGTTCGTAAATATCCTTGCCCGTGTCCTGCATCAGTTTCAGGTCTTTTTGAATGGCGATGATGCCATCCGCCACGGCCTTTGTGCCGTCCTTGCCCGATTGGCGCTTGGCCGTTAGTGCCTCCTTGGCGGTGTTGAAGGCCGTGCCGATGGTCTCGAAACCTTTGCTAAAATCCCCCGGTTTTGTTGCCTTCAAGGCCCGCCGATACGCTCAAACAACCCACCAAACTGAAAATGGAGCGCCCGAAACTTCCGCTTCGGAAAAAGGAATACCATCGCCATCGCCCGGACATGAAGGGATGAAGGAAATTGCTCAAGTTGCCTCAGCCGTTGCTTATTCGTAGTTGCTCGGATGTCTTCTTTTGTTTGGCGGAGATGATGGGGGTTTTGGCGGAAGGGATGGGGGTTGGGGGTTTTATTGGTCAATGGAGGGGAGAGGTGAGCGGCGAGGGCGAGACCTGCTATCTCGACAAAATTTCGGGATGACAGGTCTGGGCGGCAGAAATAACCAATACCAATTCAACTACACCACAAAGGGCTTTCTTAAAAGAATTAAGTTGTATTTATTGCTGTTCGGGTTTCATGCGGAGGTAAAAATCCTGCATGGCTGGCAGTACTTGATATTTGGTCAAACTGTCCAATGACATATTACAGACACCTCTGTTAGCCACTTTAAATTGGCATTCAATCAACCCTTGTGAAAGGTGGGAAGCGTCACGCTTCGTGCAGGTGAGCGTTGCTAAAAATGTATCTGTTTTTATAAGCGGGAATTCAAACCCAGCAGTGATGTTGAACCTGTCAAAATTGTCGTTTCGTTTTGTTTTGAAAAATAAGAGTCTGTGTTTGCCTTTTTCCATAAAATCATAGGATAATTGCCTGCCGTCCGTATCGAAGGGAGCAGGAAAGCGCACACAAATGGTACTGTCTTTTTTCGATACATTAAAAACTGCCCCCGACCTCAGCATATCCATAAAAACCTGATTGTTGGTTGTCCAAAAACCTTTCAAATCCTTGAATTTTTTACCACCACTTGAATCGGGAACGGTTAAGAAGGAATTGAGGCTCTCTAAAATCACATCGTTGCGTCCTTTTCTGAAATCAACTTTGCAGAGCGTCAGCATGTCCCAGCAGCGCTTAAAGCCGCAATCAAATTTTTTCTTCCATTTTTTTTCGTTGACATAAATTGGTTCGTAAGGTATGGGCAAATCCTTGATGGGCACCCACCTAAACAGCCTTGCGGACTCTGGCAGGTATTTTTTTAGGATGCTCCATTGGTCAGAAGAATAGAAGGCAATCCTTCTGAGTTTGGGCATTTTTCTATTTTTAGAATCAATAGAATCTTGTTTTCCAAGGTCACGAATGGTCGTCAGCATTTCATCAGAAGCCACCTCCCTGCTGCGTTTAATCCAAGCGTCGCCGAGGCGGTTGTGCAGCACCCAATTGAGCGGCACATGCCTACCTGAAGTAGAATGCACCACCCTTGAGTAATAAATATGCACCTTGTTTGCCTCGCTGATCAATTTTTTGATGATTTCATCGTCGTCGGCGTCCAATAAATCTCTATTGGCATTTTTATAAAGCAATATGCCCGAAGTATAGAAGTTTCCAGCACCGGCGGTGCTTTTGATTGCGATGACCTTGGTTTTTTCGAATTGATGCATCAAGGAATCGTACAGGATTGGGTTGATTTCGACATTTGCATTTGAGTCGCTGTTGAAACACCAACCGTAGAATGCGTGGGTAAAAGCTGGCACGCCAGCCATATCAATTTTGTTGTTGGCAACGTTGGCGATGAGGTGCTCGTAGGGGATCACCCCAATGACCCGCATGGCAAAGGTGCGGTCGTAGTTTCCTAGCATCTTGATGGCCGGCTCCAGGTAATCGTCCTTAAATTCTCCCCGGTAATCATAGCGCAACTCTGAAAAGGAATTACCCACGCCTATTTCGACGGGCGATTTGGATGGGTTGATATTCTCGGAAATCATGATGGTGGCAAGCAAGCCCAGCATTGGAAGGAAGAAAGACTTTATGATGAAAGCAAAGGAGGCACCTTCTTTGGATTGCTCAACTTTATGTTCAAAACCACGATAGGTGCATATAAGCCATGTTGTACTAATGATGAGCAAGAGTGCAAAAATGGTCAGCACGGCAATGGAAGCGGCCATTGGCCATTTATCATCTTTCCAAACCAGACATGACACAATCACCGCTATTACACCAACAACGAAGAAATAGTGCCTTACATTTACCTTGTTCGGCCCGTTGTTCTTTTCTGTTTCAGTTTCCTCAGTATTCATATTTTTTTAATATTTATCTTTTCGCAGACTGCAAGTTGCTCATTTGTTCTACGCAACGTGTGCGATATAATATGTTTAGGAGGGTTATGTCTAATACCGTACCCTCCTAAAAGACTTATGGAGGTAAAGATAACACACAGCACACAAGTTGCAATGGCTAAAATAAATTTAAATTTGAAACATAAAACAATAGCTGCCAATGTTGAGGGCGCTGGCAGTTTATCATTTTTGCTTGCGCCAAGGCCAACACCCGGCACATCGGCTTCCCGGCAACGCTGGTTCACCGTCTCCGACTTGAACCACCTATCAGCCTGTCTCCGAAAGGCTTTAATCTCTATCCTTCCCTCACGGCGTGGACGGTTCCCTACCTCGGCAGGCAAGCCCTTCGTGGATGACAAGGGGAAGTGCATATCTTTTACAAGCTGTTGCAGGTAGGGCGCTTTTCTTTTGCGCTGGGCATTGTCCGAACCCCGTGCCGAACCTTGTCAAGCTGCTCGAAGAACAGTACCTCCCCTTGTCATCCCCGAAGGGCTTGCCTGCCGAGGTAGGGAACCGTCCACGAAATAAGGGTAAGTTTCCTGCTAGGGCAGCAGCCCCAGTTCTTCTAAGCATAACCCAAGCAGTCTTCTAAAAAGGAGTTCTGCGAAGTTTACAATTTCGCAGGCTGTGCATGAGCGGCTTTGCAGGTCTTTTTCTCCTGCCAAAGCCCGCATTATTCAGCTATGAACGACTGCTGTTTTGCCAGTGCCGAACCAGATGCTATCGGGTACAAGGGAGCTGGCTCAGAACAATTCCAAACAGTCGAGTTGTTCGTTGTTCAGGAAGTCTCGGATGGTTTCCGCATTCTGTAGGATGGCAGCGGCGAGTGCTGCGGTGGAGCAGTTGCCCAAGCGCATCCAGATGACTTTGGGCGGAGTGCCGTGTTCCAGTTGGATATTGTAAAAATCTTCGTCGAGGGTAAGAATGGCGTCAAACTGGTATTGACGGGCGTATTGGAAGATGCGGAAATCGTTATAGTCAATAAGCCCGAAATCTTTTACATGCGCCGTGTCGGGAAAGGCTTCGAGGATTCGGGGTACAAGCCGAAAGGAGATGTTTTGGTCAACAAGGATTTTCATCTTTGGTGGGCTTATGCAGCAACTGCGATGCGCTGTTGACGGTTGGCGGAGAATTCAAGCGCCACGAGGATGTCCTGCCGGGTGAGTTCCGGGAAGTCGTTCAGTATTTCCTCGATGTTCATGCCGGAGGCAAGGTAGCGAAGGATGTCCTCCACCGTGATGCGCATATTGCGGATGCAAGGCTTGCCAGAACGCTTGCCCGGCTCTATGGTGATGATATTCTTGTAGATGGTCATGTACTTATTTTTTTACAAAGTTAATAACCAGTTCTGACAAGTACAGCCCCAGCAGTCTTCCAAAAAAGAAGTGCTGCGAAGTTTGCAATTTCGTAGGCTGGGCAGGTGTGGCTTTGCAGGCCTTTTTCCGAGCATCCCTCACGGCATCTCCCTCCCCGCAAACCGCCCTTGGCCCAAGAGAAAAGCAATGGCCTTGGCCACGTTCTTTTCCACGCTTTCCTCCGATTTCAGGTGGGCGATGTACCGCACGATTTCGTGCTGGCGGGAGGGGCTGAGCTGCTCAAAAACGGCCTTGGCCGCCGGGGTTTCCGCCAGTGCCGCCGCCAGCCGGGGGTGCATGGCGATGCTCCGGTCTTCGGGGTCGTATTCGATGCCCACCGCTATCTCCTTCCCTACCCTTTTGGGCGAATCCTTGAGCATGGCCATATTGATATAGAGCCGCCACGCCCCGGCGTATTTCACGAGGGTTTGGCGGTAGGGCTTCCCGTTTATCGTCCCTTTGATGGGCACTTTACCCTTGTGTTGGCCCGCTTGGGCCAATAGCGCCGCCAGCACCTCCTCCGGCAAGAAGACAAAGGGGTTGATGCCGATGATGTCTAGGTTTGCTTTGAAATATTTCATTTGACGGTGGACGGTGGTTGGTGGTCGGTGGTCGGTGGTTGGTGGTCGGTGGTCGGTGGTCGGTGGTGAGCCGACTACCGACCACCAACCACCGACTACCGTCAACCGTCAACCGACTACAGGTTCCCTCAAAATCGTCTTCAACCGCTCGGGTTCCGTGTTGCGAAAATCGGACAAATAAATCTCATGGTGCAGGCCGTTTTTCGAGAAGCCGTTGGCTTGGCAAAAATCGAGCAATTGCGCCAGCGTCTGCGGTTCGGTGCTGAACGGGCCGACGTGCATCATCTGTACGCATTTGCCCTCGGTCATCCGATAAAACTCGATGGCGGCAGCGAGGGCGATTTTCTTTTTTGAAACAACCGACTTGGCGCAGCCAATGGTCACGGCCTCCTCCACAAAGTCGGGCAGGCGGATGAGCAGGCGGTACTCCCACTCGCTGCGGGGCACCTGCTTCGGTGCCTCGGACATGGACGGGCTGCCAAACCGGGCCTCATCGAACCACCAAAGTCCTTCGAGCTTCGCAACCACGAAGTCCTTTCCCTCCCCTTTGTAATGGAATTTGATGGCGTAGGCCGTTGCAAACAAGGCTTGTATGCGCTCCGCAAAATCGGCCCCGGAGGGGTCACCCTTGCCTAGTATGGACAGGTATTGGGCGGGTTCAAATTCAACGATTTCCGGCTTGGTGGCCGCCGTGTAGTACGTCTTGTAGCGCTTGGTCAAATCCAGCTTTTCCATATTCTCTTTCTTTTAGTTTTGAAACCCCTGCGGGGGAAATATTGGATGAGTATTCCTTGCGAAATTTTCCCAAAATTCCCGAATATCACTGACAGCCCTATGTCAGTGGCGAGGGAGATATTTGTCACTGAAAAGGATGACTATCTTGCGCCATCGCATTTCACCATTAAAACAGCAAACATGAAAAAACAAGGATTCGCACTGGTCGCATTACTATTGGTCTTGGCTTTTCCATCGAAAACCATCGCCCAGGCCGACGGCTGGGTAGAACTCATCAACGGCAAGGACATGGCGGGCTGGCGACCCAACGAGCACACCAGCACCTGGACCGTGGAGAACGGCCTGCTCACAGGCGTCGGCAAGCGCTCCCACCTGTTCTACGAGGGCGAGCACCTGCGGGACGGCTTTAAAAACTTCGAGATGGAAGTGCAGGTGCGCACTTTCAAGCTCGCCAATTCGGGCATCTATTTCCACACCAATTTTCAGGATGAGGGCTGGCCGGGCACGGGCATCGAGATTCAGGTGAACAATTCGCACGTCGGCGAAGGCACCTATGTTGAGCTAAAGAAAATGGGCAGCCTCTATGGCTACCGCAATCTATACAAGACTTTTTCAAAAGACGACGAATGGATGACCGTGAAGGCACGGGTGGAGAGCGACCGGGTGCAGGTCTGGGTGAACGGCGTCCAGACGGTGGACTACCGACAGCCTGCCCGCAGTTTTAGTCGGCTGCGGCGGCTCTCGAAGGGCACCTTTGCGCTGCAAGGCCACGACGACCACAGCCGGATGCAGTACCGCAGCTTCCGGGTGCGCCGCTTGCCGGATGACGCCAGTTCCGGCCTCATCGCCCCCGATTTCGGCGTCTGGCACGATACGCTGATGGCCATGCAGGGCCGCAACTTCCCGTTCATTGACTTCAACCCGCCAGCGAACCTCTCGGCGCTGGAACTGGCCGATTATGTGCGGGCAACGGGCATCAATGCGGCCTTGGTGAAAAGTCCGAAAAAGGCCAATCAACTGGGGGCGGCAAGCGGGCTGCCGCTGTTCACGGGCATCAAAGTGACAGCCAAGGGCATTGCGAAGCAAACCAAGGCGATGGCAGATTTCGTCATCGGCGAAAGCACGGATTTGAAGTCGGCGAAGGCATTGCTGGGCAGCGGGAAAATCCAAGTCTGGTCGGACAAGGGCCGGGTGCTGAATGCCCAAACCGCCCCTACCCTACTCGACCTTGCGAAGCAGCACAATGTGGCCATTGTGATTGACAACGAGACGCAGCACCCTTCTTTGGAAGTGCTGAAAATGGCAAAGGCCAAGGGCTGCAAGTTCACCATGAGCGGCCTCGTTCCGAAGGAGAAAATGGAGCAATCCAGCTATGTTTTTGATATGCTGAAACAGGCGGAGTTGGACTATCGGGACTTTTATGTTCCAGGGTTGTAAAGCATTGATTTTCAATTGGTTTGATTTAAGATTGCAGATTACATGATTCCAGATTTAAGATTTTAGCACGGCCCCCATCAACCGTTATCCCTGTCTGCCGAACAGGCAGGAACTTTTATCAACCGTTATCAACCAAAAAATGAACCGCACCGACCGCCTCATGGGCATCGTCGCCCATTTGCAAAACAAGAAATACCAGACTGCCGAGCAATTGGCCGAGCATTTTGGGATGAGCGTCCGCACGGTCTATCGTGACCTGCGGGCGATGAACGAAATTGGCGTGCCCGTGGGCTTCGAGGCGGGGAGGGGCTACCATATCGTGGGCGGGTACTTCCTGCCGCCCGTGTCGCTGACGGCGGAGGAGGCCAATGCGCTGGCGCTCATCGAGCCGCTGGTGGTGCGCTTCGCCGACAGGAGCATCCAGCAGCATTACGGCACGGCCATTTCGAAGATAAAACAGGTGTTGGGCAATACGCAGCGCCGGAATTTGGAGCAGATACAGGCGCAGGTCGCCCACTACATCCCCGACGACTATGCCCACCTGCTGCCCTCAACCGACTACCTGACGACCATCCAAAAGGCCATCATTGACCAGCGCATTCTCCGCATCGAATACACCAATATCAATGACGAAAGCAGCGCCCGTGAGGTGGAACCCATCGGCCTGACCTTCTACTCGCTCAATTGGCACCTCATCGCCTGGTGCCACCTGCGCAAGGAGTACCGGGACTTCCGTACGAGCCGAATACGGTCGCTGAAACTGACGCTGGAGCCGTTCCACATCCAAGAGCATATCGCCCTGAATGATTATTTGAAGGATTTGGAGGTGGTGGAGCGGCAGTTGCGGCGGGGCAATGGATAAAGGATTAATTTGCGCCAAAAAACCATCCATGATAAGACTTTTATTCTGCTGTTTTATACTTAGTTTCCTAAAAGATGCCCATGCTCAGGTATTGCAAATTGAGGTTGTTCCAGTCACAAAGGAGGTGTCATTCCCAATCATCACCAGTGATTCAAGACCAGAAGTAGCGACCCGTATTAACCAGTATTTACAACGCAGTTATTTTGATACTACTTTCACCAAGCAGGGTATTCGAAAGGTCATCCTTGAGCAAGTAACAGGCCCCGAAGGAAATGACCAGTTTCAAGGTTGGGACGGGATTGAGCTAATTGGAAAATACCAAAACAACCGATACCTAAAACTCAACTTTGAATTCAGCTACACAGGGGCGTATGATACCCAAGGGACAGAAACACTCCTCTTTGACATTCAATCTGGCAACCAAATAGATATCCCTTCTTTGTTTTCAATCAATGGCTATTTTGATTTTTTGGACGAAAATTGGCTCTCGGCCTGCTTCGAGCAAGTAAAGGATGCGCATGAATGTGAAACGGGCGAACGGCAATTGGAAGGCGAATGCTACAATAGTTGCTTTACTTTCGAGCAGTTTTATATCAGGAATGATAGCCTTGTCTTAATCACGAATGACTGTTATCCTCATGTCCTACAAAACTGCAACCCTGTGCTGCATAAATCCTTTTCATTGCGGGCTGTTTCACCTTACCTGAACGGCTATGGTCGCTATATTTTGCTGGGTGAGCCAAAACCAGAGGTCGTAACCAAAACCTGGTTTTTGACAGGAAAATTAGATGACAAATATCGAATACGAATGGCTTTGGAGCCTGACAAGGATGACCCATCGAAGTTGCAGGGGTATTATTTCTATGAAAAATATAAGAAGAAAATCAAGCTAGAAGGCAGCATCAATGGCAAAAACGTAATACTCAGAGAATACCTTGACTCCAGCTTTTTTAACGGAGAATTCAAGCTGGAATGGGACACCAAATATTTCCCAACCGGAATCTGGTTGGATAAAGCCAAGCTGGTAAAAATGGAAGTAGAGCTTAGGTGGATTAACGAGGTTGACGACTAACAAATCCACAAAAACCCTTTTATTTGCCCAAAACAAACCACATGGAAAAGAACCGACTCGAAGCCTTCAGCGACGGCGTGCTCGCCATCATTATCACCATCATGGTGCTGGAAATCAAGGTGCCGCACAGCCCGGACTGGGGGGAACTGCTGAAACTGTGGCCCGTCTTTTTCAGCTACCTGCTGAGTTTTGTCTATGTCGGCATTTATTGGGGCAACCACCACCACCTGCTGCATACCGTCCGGCAGGTGAATTCCGGCATTATCTGGACAAACATGCTGCTGTTGTTCTTCCTGTCGCTGGTACCGATGGCCACTGCTTGGATGGGCGAGAACCATTTTGAGACGAACACTGTGGTGGTCTATGCCATCATGCTGGCGCTTGCTGGCATGGCGTTTTTTGCCTTGCAACAGGTGATCGCAAGGAGCCAAAAGCACGACGAAAAACTGATGGCCGCCATGGAAAAGGTAAGAATCAAGGGCATCGCTTCGCAAATTGCCTACCTCGCTGCCATTCCGATTGCGTTTTGGCAACCGGGCATTTCCTTGTTCTTGTTTGCTGCGGTGGCCGTGGTTTGGGTCGTGCCGGACAGGGGGATTGAGAAGGCGTTGGGAAAAGAAAGTTAAAATTTGGTCTATCCGATGATTTAAACACGACGGACGTTTAGCTCAAAAGCACCTTTTGATATGCACCACCGCAAAACCCTCTTACTTATCTTCTTCATCGTAAACAGCCTTCACCTCCTTGCGCAGCAAAACCCTGTTTTCAAGCATGAAATCGGCGTAGCGCCTTTTGCCCTAGAACGGAACAAACAAACGCTGAATGGCCCCAAAGCCCCCAAGGGCTTCTACCGGATGTTCTACAACCGCCACTTCCACAGATGGTCATGGACGAACAGCATCGGCTATGGCAAGAACAATATCAAAGACAAGGAACAGGGCTGCGCCGACTGCTTTTATGGCACGGGCCGGATGAAGGAATTGGTGTTCACCTCAGGCTTGCGTTTCCGGTTCTCCATCTTGGGCATGACCAAAATCAAGGGCTACTTGGAATGGGGCACCCATTTTACGCTTTTCAATTATAGTGGCGATTTCGAAGGTGGTTTTACAGGCCAAGGAACGGTTATAGACCTGAACTCTAAAACATGGGGGATTTATAGCGAAGCTGGGCTTACCTACTCGCCTATGCCCAGAATTTCATTTTTTGCTTCCACAAGGTACAAGGCTTATAATATTTTTTCGAGGAATATGAGAGATAATCCTCAGGTCTTTTCTTTCATTCAATTGGGGATTGGCTTCTTACCGTTCAAGTA
The DNA here is from genome assembly GCA_020848965.1 of Saprospiraceae bacterium. Classification (GTDB taxonomy): domain Bacteria; phylum Bacteroidota; class Bacteroidia; order Chitinophagales; family Saprospiraceae; genus UBA6168. The sequence continues at coordinate 28,896 of JADLHE010000200.1, read as the reverse complement.
GTTTTCCGCATTTTTTTATTTTCAAAAAAACTCAAAACCCGTTTTCGCCACTGACATACAGCTGTCAGTGCCCGCCCTCATCTTTGCCCCATTATTCATCAAAACTTAAATCATTATGACAATTATCTCATTGTTCCTCAGGGAGTTAGAAGAAGAAGCCACTACCGCCCGCAAAATGTTGGCACTCATCCCCGCTGACAAACTCGATTGGGCACCCCACGAGAAAAGCATGAAAATGGGCCCGCTTGCCACACACATCGCTGAGCTGCCCACTTGGATTTCAATGGCCTTCAACGTGGACGAAATTGACTTCGCCAATAGTACCTGGGAACCCAAAAAAGTAAGCGGTGCAGAAGAGATTCTGGCCATTTATGAGGCAAGCCTTTTGGATGCCAAGACTCAACTCATCGAGGAAAATACTGCGAAGTTGGGCGAGCGTTGGACGCTCCGCAACGGTGAATTGATTCTCTGGGACGCCGACCGCTGGGGCGTGGTGCGCATGGCCATCAGCCAAATCATCCACCACCGGGCGCAGTTGGGCGTTTATCTGCGCCTGCTGAACATCCCGATACCGGGCAGCTATGGGCCGAGTGCGGATGAGCAAAATCTGTAAACTGAAATCACCCGACTGTGGGCTGGCGGCCAATGGGTCGCCAGTTTTTTTCACCCCACCGTCAACCGTCAACCGTTGGCCGTCCACCGTCTCCCACCACCCGCTGGTACACTTCCTCAATCGGCTTGTCCCGCAGCTCGAAAATCAGCGGCGAGTGCTTGGCCTCCACGCCCCGCAGCAGTTGGATGACGAGTTGGATATCGTCCTCGCTCATTTCATGGAAAACGATGCTGGATACCAACTGCGACTGTCGATAGCATTCATTCAGCACCTCCACGCCTTTTGCCGTGAGGTTGACCAAGCGGGCACGTTTGTCGTCGGGGTCGGGGCGCTCCTCAATTAAGCCGTTGGCAATCAGACGATTGAGTACGTCAATGCCCGTGGAGAGGCCCATGAGGAAATTGTTGATGACGTCCGTTTTGCGGCAGCCGTCATTGTATTTTATATAATTTAAGAAGTAAAAATCCTCGGGCTGTTTGATGTCTTGAATCGCTGCGAAGGCACTGCGGGCGTAGGTCTCGAACACCTTGCCGATATAGCCCATGAGCTTCATCAAAAAGGAGCCGGGCGTGGGCGGAACGGCCTTTCCTTGGAAAATAGGGGGCAGCTCCCGCTTCGAGCGTTGGGCGGTTAGGTAGTAGCGGCAGAACTCTTCGAGGCTCGCATCTGGGTGGCTCTCCTCGTAGCCCGCCCATTCGTTGACCAATTCTACGGTTTTATTCATGCGGTTTAAAGTAATTGAAGGGTGTCATTCGTCATCTATGTAGTTGGCAGACTTCCTACCATTTTACAACGATTTCGCAGCAAAATTAAAAAAATTGCATCGAATTCTTGTTTATTATTTCGTTTTCGTTTTACATTTGCCTTAAATAATTCTAATCCGATGTTTTTTGAACAAACGACAACCAGCTTCGACATGGCACAAGTGCTTGTTTTCAAATCAAACATCCACGACCGAATGGAAGCCAAGGCACTCTGCATGGCATTAGCCTCGGTGCCCGGCGTCGAGCGATGCACCATTGACCTTGAGGACTGCGACCGGGTGCTGCGGGTGCAGGGCGACCAGTTGGAAAGCAACACTTTGGTGAAAATCGTGAGTGATTGGGGCTTGCGCATCGAGGAATTGGCGGATTAGGCTTGGTTCCAATGTAAAACTGATTGAATGGAAAACATTGACTTTTCGTACCTCTCAAGGGCGGAGTCTTGGGTATTGGCCAACTTGCTCATTTATTTCATGATGAATGGTGCCCAAATCTTTGAAACCTTGGTGCTCGTTCCGAAATGGGTCGCCGACCCGCCCCGTAGTTTCCATTATTTGACCGATAAAAATGGGGCGAGCCTAAAGTCGTTTTGGACGGTGTTCCATTCCGTCCACGAGGTCATTTTCATGGTTTCCATTGCATATTGCTGGCAATTGTCGCCCATCCGAAATTGGCTGCTGCTGTTGTTTTCGCTGCATTTTGCGGTGCGTGTTTGGACCTTGGCCTATTTTGCGCCCAATATCATCCAATTTGAAAAAATCGGCAATGGAGAAGTCGCTCCGCCCCCTACCCTAGCGGAGAAAGTGGCCAATTGGAAGAAACTGAACTACTTCAGGGTCGGCATCTTCATCGCCGTGTCCATCGGTTTGGCGCTGCTTTACCTTCAATTGCTCGGCCATCACCAAAGCTAAAAAGTCAATCCTATGCAATCAACCATCACCACCCTTTCAGCAAAAAAACTCGTGGGAAAGCACCTCACCATGTCGCTCGCCAACAACTTGACGGGGCAGCTTTGGGGCAGCTTCATGCCCCGCCGCCAGGAGGTGCAAAACGCCATCGGCACCGATTTGTACTCGCTGCAAGTCTATCCCACTGGGCATTTCGAGCGTTTTGCTCCGCAAAATGAGTTCGTGAAATGGGCCTTGGTGGAAGTCACCGATTTTGAAAATATACCCGAAGGCATGGAAGGCTTCGAGTTGCCGGGCGGGCTGTACGCCGTGTTCCCGCACCGGGGCATGGACACCAGCATTTTCCAATACATCTATGGGGTTTGGCTGCCGCAATCGGGCTACCAGTTGGACGAAAGGCCACATTTTGAGTTGCTCGGAGAGCGGTACAAACAGGGCAGCCCGGAGTCTGAGGAAGATATTTGGGTGCCGATTCGGAGGTGATTACCACGAGGAGGATGGGACACTGATTTGACTGATTAAACTGATTGTCACAGATTTTCATCTTTTATCAGTGAAAATCTGTCAAATCAGTTACATCCGTGTCCCATCCTCCTCGCGAGCCTCGCCGTGAACCAAAAAACGTTTCAAGCATTTAACCACCCGACTGTGCCACCGCCCTTGGCGGGGGATTTTTTCACACTAAAATCATCATGAAAAAAACCTTTTTCACCACCCTGGCGTCACTGCTGGCCACCCTTACCATTTTCGCTCAAACGGGCAGTATCAGCGGCACCATCACCAACGCACTGACCAACGAACCCATCCTCTTCGCCAACGTCATCGTCGTGGGCACCGACGCCGGGGCCTCTACGGATGAACTAGGAAATTATGAAATAACGGGCCTCGCCCCCGGCCTCTACAACGTGCAGGCCAGCTTTGTCGGCTTCAAGGACCAGACGCAAGCCGAAATACAGGTGACGAACTCGAAACCCGCCGTCGTCAATTTCAAACTGGAAGAACAAAGCGCTGATTTACAGGAAGTTGTGGTGAAGGCTTCGCCCTTCAAAAAGCCGGAAGAAAGCCCCCTCAGCCTACGCACCCTCGGCGTGGCGGAGATACAGCGCAACCCAGGCGGCAACCGCGATATTTCCAAAGTGGTGCAGTCGCTGCCCGGCGTCACGACGACCGCTAGCGTCCGCAACGACCTCATCATCCGCGGTGGCGCACCCAACGAAAACCGCTTTTTCCTCGACGACGTGGAGGTGCCCAATATCAACCACTTCGCCACGCAAGGCAGCAGCGGCGGCCCCGTCGGCCTCATCAATGTGAACTTCATCAGAGAGGTGGATTTTTACAGCGGCGCTTTCCCTGCCAACCGCGGCAATACACTCAGTTCCGCCTTCAATTTCCGGCAACCGGATGGCCGCAGCGATAAAATCGGAGCGACTGTGATGCTCGGCGCTTCCGATGCGGGCCTCACGCTCGATGGGCCGATTGGCGAGAAAACGACCTTCCTGTTCTCGGCCCGACGGTCGTATCTGCAGTTCCTGTTCAAGGCGCTGGAACTGCCGTTTTTGCCCACCTACAACGACTTTCAGGCCAAGGTGAAGCATAAAATCAACCAGAAAAACGAAATCTATTTCGTGGGCCTCGGTGCCATTGACGACTTTGAGCTGAACCTCGACGCCAACGAGACCGAAGACCAGCAGTTCATCCTCGACCAACTGCCCGTGAACACGCAGTGGAACTACACGAACGGCCTGGTTTACAAACATTACGGAACGAAAGGCTACTGGACCGTGGTGGCCAGCCGCAACATGCTGAACAACGAGGCCGTGAAGTATTTTAAAAATGACAAAAGCTCGGAGGAAAACCTGGTGCTAAACTATAAATCGCAGGAAATCGAGAACAAGTTCCGGGTGGAAAACACCAGCCGCTACGGGGATTTCAAGGTGAATTACGGCGCTGGCTACGAGTTCGTGAAGTACAACAACCGCACTTTCAACCGCATCTTCACCAGTGCCGGGCCGCAGACGGTGGACTACCGCGGCGCGTTCGACATGAACAAATACGCGCTGTTCGGACAGGTGAGCCGAAACTACCTGAACGACCGCCTCGTGCTCTCTCTGGGTGCCCGCATGGACGCCAATTCCTATTCAGACGACATGAACAACCCGCTAGAGCAGTTTTCGCCCCGATTTTCGGCGTCCTATTCGTTTTCGGAGCAGCTTTCGTTCAATTTCAACATGGGACGCTATTTCCAACTGCCGCCCTACACCATCCTCGGCTACCAAGAGGGCGGCGTTTTTGTGAACAAACAGAACAATATCCAGTACATCCGGGCCGACCATGCCGTGGCGGGCTTCGCTTGGAACACGAAGACGAACGGCAAAATCTCGGTGGAGGGTTATTTTAAAAAATACGCCGACTACCCCTTCCTGCTGCGCGACAGCCTCACGCTGGCCAACCTCGGCGGCGACTTCGGCATTATCGGAAACGAACCGGCTGTCAGCCGCAGCGCCGGGCGCACCTACGGCATCGAATTTTTGTTCCAACAGCGGCTGTATAAGGGTTTTTACGGCATCGCCAGCTATACGCTGGGCAAGAGCGAGTTTGAGGATAAAAACGGCGAGTACGTGGCCTCTTCGTGGGATGCCCGCCATATCGTGAACCTTGCCCTCGGTAAAAAACTCGGCAAAAACTGGGAGGCGGGCGTCAATTGGCGATTCCAGTCGGCACTGCCCATCACGCCCTTTTCCGACGCCTCGGCCTTGGTGTCCAGTTGGGACGTGCGCGGCGGTGGCCTGCCCGACTACACCCGCCTGAACACCGAGCGCGGCGACCTGAGCAGCACGATTGACCTCCGCATAGACAAGCGCTGGTTCTTCAACCGCTGGAGCCTGAACGTTTACCTGGACATCGAGAACATCACGGGCAACGCCGTCGGCATCCCCGCCCTCATCCTCGACCGCCCGCTGGACGGGAACGGCACGCCCATCGGCGGCGGCATCATCGAAAACCCGGACGCCCCGGCGGGGCAGCAGCGGTACAAGCTGAAATCGTTGAGCGCGGAGACGGGGACGCCGATACCTAGTGTGGGGGTGATGGTGGAGTTGTGATTTTTGGCTTGGCTCGCGAGGAGGATAGTACACACCTGCCTGTCGGCAGACAGAGATTTGACGGATTGAACAGATTTTCACGGATTTAATCTGTGTTTATCCGTCAAATCAGTTCAATCCGTGTCTCATCCTCCTCGCGGGCGTGTCCCCCACCCCATCGAACCAAAACGCATTTCATTCGCTTTCAGAAAATGCCGCTTGCGCAAAACGGGCGGCATTTTTTAAACAGACCAACTTGTGACCAACGAAACAAAAAAAGCCTTCTCCGGCTACGAGGTTTTCATCATTGCCATCCTCGCCCTCACGCAGTTCACCGTCGTGCTCGACTTTATGGTGTTGTCGCCGCTGGGGGCTATCCTGCTCAAGGAACTGGACATCACCACGGCGCAGTTCGGCTGGGTCGTGTCGGCTTATGCGTTCAGCGCCGGGGCGTCGGGGCTGCTGGCTTCGGGCTTCGCCGACCGCTTTGACCGCAAGAAAATGCTCGTGTTTTTCTACACGGGCTTCATCATTGGCACTTTCCTCTGCGGCATTGCGCCGAGCTACCATTTGCTGTTGGCGGCCCGCATCGTCACGGGCATTTTCGGGGGCGTCATCGGTTCCATTTCATTTGCCATCATCACCGATTTGTTCCCCTTCCAAATGCGGGGCCGGGTGATGGGCTACGTGCAGATGGCCTTCGCCTCCAGCCAAGTCTTGGGGCTGCCCATTGGCCTGTATTTCGCCAACCTCTGGGGCTGGCATGCGCCGTTCCTCATGATTGTCGGGCTGGCGGTGCTGATTTGGCTGGCCATTTTGGTGAAAATGCGGCCCGTGGACGGCCACCTTGCCCTGCAAAACGACCGTTCCGCCTTTGGCCACATGGCAAAGACCGTGTCGGACAGGCGCTACCTCCAAGTCTTTATCGCCACTACCCTGCTCACCACGGGCGGCTATATGCTCATGCCCTTCGGAACGGCCTACGCCGTGGGCAATATGGGCCTCACGATGGAACAATTACCACTGATTTACTTCGTAACGGGCATCTGCTCCATGATAGCCGGGCCGCTCATCGGCAAGCTGTCGGACCGGATTGGCTCCTTCCGGGTCTTCGTGGCAGGGTCGGTGCTGACTATCGTCCTCGTGCTGATTTACACCAACCTCGGCATCACGCCGCTCTGGTTGGCCATCGTGCTGAACTCGCTGCTGTTCGTGGGCGTCACCTCCCGCATCATCTCGTCCTCGGCCCTCAACACCGCCGTGCCCGACCCCGCCGACCGGGGGGCGTTCATGGGCATCAATTCGTCGGTGGCACAGGTTTCGGGCGGCATCGCCACGGCCGTGGCGGGCATGATCGTGGTGAAAACGAAGACGGGCTTCCTCGAAAACTACCCGCTCTTGGGCATCGTGGTCACAGTGGCGATGGTACTGGTGGCCGTGCAGTTTTATTTCATCAACAAGGCGGTGCAGGAGCGGCGGCGGAAGGCAGCGGAATTGAATACAGAAATAACGAAATAACGTTTTATACATCAATCCCAGACCTAGAACACTGCTGCATCCTTAACTCGTTGGGCCTACCCTATCGTTCAATGCACCCCAGTTTGGCGATTTGAGCAGTCGTGTTAAATTTGCATTCCGTTCAATTCCTATTTCTCAGAGCAACATGACCAATCATCACCACAGCTTGCAGCCAAGCCTGCTCAAGCTGCTAATTTTTTGCTCAAATGAATCAACGAACAACCTCCCTGCATGTGGAAGGCACGTCCATCCGTTTAAACGACAATTTTATTTCGTTGACGGATATGTGCAAGCATTTCCCAAGAGGGACAAACCTTTTGAGTGATTGGCTCCGCAACAGGAACACACTTGAATACATCAAGACTTGGGAGCAATTGAACAACCCAGATTTTAAAACCAGCGAATTCGCTGGTTTTGAAAATCAAGCAGGGTTAAACACTTTTCATGTATATGCTGGCGACCTTGTCGAAACCTGTAGTGTCCGTTGCCTACAGGTTTCAAAGGGCAGGTACGGTGGCACTTATGCCGTTTTGGAAGTGGCCTTTCATTTTGCGATGTGGCTGTCACCAAAATTCCACCTGCTGGTGGTGGGGCAGTACCTGCAACTGTTGGAGGAAAAATATGGCAGCGAGGCCATCCAATGGAAGGTTCGCCGGGAACTGTCGAAGGTAAATTACCATATCCATACCGATGCCGTAAAACAGGCCATGCCGCCGAGGTTGGGCATTATGGAACAAGGGTTCCGATATGCCAATGAGGCCGATTTGCTGAACCTCGCCCTTTTTGGCACCATCGCTGCACAGTGGCGGCTCGAAAACCCTGCGCTACCGGGAAACATCCGTGACCATGCCACTACGGAGCAACTATTGATACTGGCCAACCTAGAAAACTTGAATGCCGAATACTTGAAAAATGGCTTGGACAGTTCCGAACGCCTTCGCATACTTAATGAAAGGGCCATCGAGCAAATGGACTTGTTGTTGCGCTACGACGCTGGTAAAAAAATCCAGCAGGTTGAAAGCAACGATTTAAAGAAATAACGAAATATACACCATGATTTCCATCCTACGCACCACCTCCGAATACCCCGGATTCGTTGCCCTCGTCCGTCATTTGGATGCCTACCTAGCCCATATTGATGGCGACGAGCACGCATTTTATGCCCAATACAACAAGATTGCCGCCCTGCAAAACGTGGTGGTGGCGCTGGATGGAGATACGCCCATCGGCTGCGGGGCCTTCAAACCTTTCGATGAAAACACCGTGGAAGTGAAGCGGATGTACGTACTGCCCGAATGGCGGGGGAAAGGCGTTGCACCACAAATTTTAGCAGAACTGGAGCACTGGGCCGCCGAGCTTGGCTATGGCCGCTGCGTGCTGGAGACGGGCCTTCGGATGCCCGATGCGGTGGCGTTTTATACCAAAAACGGCTATGCCCGCATCGAGAACTTTGGGCAGTATGCGGGGGTGGAGAACAGCGTTTGTTTTGCGAAAGCGGTTTAATCTTTTCGGTTTGATTTTTGGGCAAGCATTGGCAAATCATCGGTTACCTTTAACCCGGATTTCAACATAAACTTGTCCAATATGAAGGCATACCTACTCGCATTTTCCCTTTTCTTCGTAAATTTCTCAACTGCCCAAACTGACTTTAAGGTCGTGGGCTACCTCGCCAACTGGAACTTCGACGATGCCCCCGCCAAAATCGAATGGGAGCGCCTTACCCATGTGAACCTAGCCTTCGCAAACCCCGATGCAGATGCCAATTTCAGCTTCGAGGGTGCCGATTTTGCGCCCGTCGTGGAAGCCGCACACCAGCACAACGTCAAGGTTTTCGTCTCCTTGGCCGGAGGCTACCTCACACCCGACTGGCAGGCGAGTTGGAACAATTGGATGCAACCCGCCAACCTCCCTGCTTTTGTTGAAAAAATCGTGGACTTTGTGCAAATGAACGGCTTCGATGGCGTGGATATTGACCTCGAATGGCAACACGTGAACGACCTTTACAGCCCTTTCATCCTAGCCTTAAAACCAGCTTTGGAGGCCGAGGGTTTGCCACTGACAGCCGCACTTCCCGGCAGCTACCGCTACCCGCAAATCACCGCCCCGGCCCTAGCCGCTTTTGATTGGGTGAACCTCATGATTTACGACCTGACCGGCCCGTGGGCACCCAACAGCCCTGGCCAACACTCGCCACTTTGGTGGGCGCAAGATTGCCTCGTCTATTGGACAGGGCAGGGCTTGCCCGGCAACCGACAAACCCTCGGAGTGCCGTTTTATGGTTACGATTTTTCGACCTCGCCCGTGGATGCCAAGTATTTCGGTGAGATAGTGGCTGCCAATACCGCCAATGCTGAACTTGACCAAGTGGGGCAGCTTTATTACAACGGCATCCCGACCATCGTTGCAAAAACGCAATTGGCGCAGGCAGAGACCAGCGGGGTGATGATTTGGGAACTTGGGCAGGATGCTTTTGGAGGGCTTTTGGAGTTTTCGTTGTTGCGGGCCATTGATGAGACCTTGCATCCGGTGAGCGCTAGCAAGGACTTGGCAGTAAACGGTATCCGCCCCCTACTCTACCCTAATCCAGTTTCAAACTATTTGATGGTGGAAAAACTGCCAGCGGCAGGCTGTCAAGCACAGGTCATGGATTTTCAAGGGAATAGAAAATGGGCAGGGAGCTTGAAATCAGGTGCGAGGATAAGTTTGGAAGGATTGCCAGCAGGTATTTACGCTTTGCGATTGGTTTCGGAAAATGGAACGATGACACGGTCTTTTGTGAAGATTTAACGAAATAACGAATTCTACTAGGCTTTTCATGCTGTGATTTCTAACAATAAGGCCAAGCGCTTTCTTTTTTCTACAGATTTAACGAAATAACGAAATCTATATAGATACCTCATACCAAAAATTGCAACCATAGGGCTAAACAACCAATGGCAAGGCACAGCGGCGAATAATACCTCGTATCCATCTTCGCAAATACAGAATCCTTCTCCCTCTTGAAAAACCCCACATACCGAAACTCGCCAACCGCCCGCAGCAGGAAAACCACGGCAATGCCCCAGACTGCCCACTCCCCTACCCTATCGGGCAGCCAATCGAATTGCAGCAAACCGCCCCTCAGCAATGCAGCAAAACCCATGCACAGCAATCCGGCAGCCACTACTATGGTGGCGACAGGGCCAGGCTCAAACAGCGGCTTCCCTTGCGAATCGGATGGGATAGCTGCTGCCAAGCCCCATTTGCCACCAAACAGCCAATAAACATGGATGGCAGAAAGGGCAAGGAAAATGGCAAAAAGCAAGGTGCTGATAAAGGTTGGCATGTGGGCGCAGTATATATTTAACGAAATAACGAAATCGTTCTTAGCTATTCAGCGTGAAATGCGGGTTCTCAATCACCCCCAATACATTCCCGAACGGGTCGAACACCGTTGCCACCTTGATGCCGCCGCCGACTTCCGCCACGGGTTCCCGCTCGGTGGCCCCTTTTTCCAAAAGCCGGGCATGGGCCGATTCCGCATTGTCCACGCCCCAATAGGCGAGCACCCCTCCCCCACCGGGCTGGTTCACCCCTTCGGCGGGCATGATGCCAAGTTCGTAACCTCCAACGTTGAAGCCGACATAGAACGGTTCATCGAAATAAGGTGGGAAGCCCAATACATCCGCGTACCAGTTACGGGCGGCTTGCAGTTCGGCTTCATTGACGGCATAACCGACAGTGCGGAGGCCCCAAAAGTGGTTAGCATTGTTTTCCATGATAGACTTGATTTTAACGAAATAACGATTTAAAGAAAATTAACGGCTAGGGAACGAACCAAAATCGTAACGAAATAACGTTATACTTTTTTCGTTACTTCGTTATTTCTTTATTTCGTTACCCAATGCAGGGTATGCAGGAAATCATCGGGCCATTTTCAGCGAATTTGGCAGCAGATTTTTATCTGGTTCGACCCGATGCCGCTTAGTGTGCAGTTGAGGCCGACAGCATCGCCCAAAACAGGCAAAATTCAAAACTTGCACGTTCCTCTCTGTCCTCATTTTCGATTTTACATCAAAAAAGAGGGCCAAAAAGCACTTATTCAGTAACGATAGAGCGAAATAACGAAAACGTTATTTAACGATAAAACGAAAGCGTTACCGTGTAGCCTTGAAATGCTCAAAGCATGTGGTCAGCAGCGTGACCATACTCATGTCCATTTCATTGGCATACGCCTTGAATTCGCGCTTAAAGGCGGCAGGCACTTTGAAGTTGAGCGGGCGTAGGTCTTGGTCGGAGCTGCGCACGAGGTTGGTTGGTGCCTCAAACTCTGGCGGTGGTGCGCCTTTGCGGTTGGTGGTTGGTTTGCTAATTTTTGCCATGATTATGATGCTAGATTTTTTTTGATGCTGGATGCTGGATATTGGGATGTTGGATTTTTTTGATACTGGATACTGGGGATGCTGGTTATTCTGGAACAAAAGCAAAGGTATAGAAATAACGATTTAACGATTTCGTTTTTTCTTTTTTCTCATTTCTGATTGTTCTAACGGGCGTTACCGCCCTACCCTGCGAACATCTGTGCAGTCAAATTTATTCCCTGATGTCCATCATGTTGCAAAATTGAATAACGAAATAACGTTTTAACGAATTCTGCAAAATCGTAGCCACTAACAAAATCCAGTATCAATAGCATCCAGTATCAAAGGTTGTCACTTCACTTCCTCCACGCGATTCACGATGGCCTGCACGAGTACGTCGGCCTTTTCATTGATGGATTTAAACCCAGTCTCGGTGGCGCACTTGCCCTCATCGCTGGCACGGCGCACAGCGGTTTTCTCATACAACACTCCATCCAAGAGGTGGTAGCCACTGGAGCGGACATACTCCATGCCCTCCGCTAGTTCGGCGTCGCTGTTGCCGATGCGGGAAAGTGCAATGGCGATTTTTTTGGCTTGGATGCCGTTCTTCTTCAACTCATGGGCAAGTTTGATGGTGGGTTCCAAATCGTCGAGGGAGACGCCCGTTGGCAAAACCACCAGGTCGCTGGCCTTGGCGATGTCTAGCGTCTTGCTGGTGGAGTGGGGCGCACCATCGAATACGATGAGGTCGTAGCGGTCGCCATGCTTGACAGCATCGCTCACGTTTACGAACTGTTCCACAGCTACCAATGGTGCTATTTCATTTTGAAGCCTGCGGCGGTTCCAGTTGGTGGCTGTGCCTTGCGAGAGGTCCATGTCGGCGATTTTGACCGTCCATTCGTTGACGGCATAATTGCAAGCGATAAGACGGGCGACCGTACTTTTTCCAACGCCCCCTTTTTGGGATATTACTCCGATGATCAGTGCCATAGCTCTGTGCAGTTTTTTGATAAAGAAATAACGAAATAAAGAAATAACGCAGTGCGTTGTTTGCGCCGCAAAGCTAAAAACTACTTTGCTAAGTAGGGTAGGGGAGAATCGATTTTGTAGAAAAAAGGAAATAACGTTTTCGTTATTTAACGAATTTTAAAGTCTGCGCAACACCGCCGCAGGCATAGCTGCGCTGTTTGCTGTCGCGCCCAGCACACAATTGGTACACATGAGCCGCTAGTAAAGTAAGCCGCGAAATAAAGTCCCATATTGCCCACCATTGCCAAAAGACCAATTGGGGGGCGTTGGCGGCTGACCGAACATCCGCTAAAAAAAATAAAAACACTTCTTTTTTACATTCAATTTTTAGGTGTTTTGATTTTATTGTTATTCGTTTTAATAGTTTACATACCTGTATTGTATTGTCTATCAATTTGTTACAAGGTTATGTGCGTACCCAACGTGGGGAAAGCGTGTGCATCGAAGGGGTTGGATCGGTACCTGATGTGGGCAAGCTGTGTAGTCAAGGTGGGGTTCCCGCGTCCTTAGGGTGGGGGAGGTGTGTACGTATTAGGGGTAGTTCGCGTTACCGATGTGGGTTGTGAGTGCCCAATATGTGGGTCGTGTACCGGGTGTGGGTCAGCTTGCCTGAAAATCGGTTAAGCTACTTGATAGGTAGTTCAACCTTTTTGCCCCCAGTGGGCAACAACCCTTTGGTGGGTTGAGATAAATAGTTGATTGATGAAACTATAAAGCTTTTATAATGAATAGATTATGAAATGAGCGCTTCAATTACCTGAATATAGTACAACCGTATCGGCTTCCACCAAAGCAGCTTTCTGGCTAACAGCCCTGCTCGGTAGCAAACCATTTTTACACATCATGGACACACGTTGAAAGGCTTATTGTGTACCCGATGTGGGCGATTTGCAGAGCTGATTCTTATCCAACCTGAGTGTAAATATTTCATAAACAACTGATAATCAATCAAATACTGGGCTATACGCACTAAGTGTGTACGCAACGTGGGTGATAGTGTCCATAAAGTGGGCGCATCAAACGAAAGGAAAACAGCTTTGTTTCGCTGATGTGTACCCAATTTGTAAAGTGGCGTGGTTGCTAAGGCTTGAAGTGTTCCTGATGTGTTGCATTGCTGGAAAGCGAAAGACAGCCGCTAATTGAAGTCAAAATGGCCGGATGCTACCAACTTTTGCAGCTTATGTGTACCTTGTGTGGGGCGGTTTTTTGCCAAAAGGACACTTTTCTTTCATTGATGTGTCCCCACTGTGGGAGATGTGGAAAAAAAGTGTACCCCGCGATTTGTACACGTACACGCGAGGAAATATTTTGCCGCAAAATATATGACCATGCAAGTCGAAAAGACTAAAAAGGTAGCGGCGATTGCAAACCAGTTCATTCAGAATGCCAGGTACAAACTCTCGCCCCGGGAGCAGAAGCTCATATTATATATGGCCACGCTGCTCAGGCCCGAAGACAGCGACTTCGAGACCTACCTCGTCCCCGTTTCCGAAATTGAGTACATCCTAAAATCGGACGAGACGAAAAAGCACGGTTCGTTCTACGAACGCCTCGACGACCTGCTCGACAGCATCACCGACAAGAAAATAACCTTCCCCACCGACTTCACCGTGGACGGCCACCGTCTTCGAGGCCATATTAACTGGGTGGCAGGTGCCGTACCGAAATACGATGAAAACGGCGTGCTTTGCGTGGAGTTCGGCTTCTCACCGCAAATGAAACCATTCTTGCTTGGACTAAAGGAGCGTTTTACCCGCTTCGAGTTTTTGGAAGTTGCAAAGATGAAAAGCGGTTTCAGCATACGTATTTACCAAATGTGCAAGGCTTATTATTTCGAGAACATCCGGCACGGGCGCAACGTCTTTGCATGCAGTATCAAGGAGTTCAAGTCGAGGTTGGGCATACAGGATAAGTACCCCGATTTCCGCAACTTCCGCAGAAAAGTGCTGGATGTGGCCCGCGAGGAAATCAACGAAAAGACCCACCTCCGCATTGACTACGATTTTATCAAAAAAGGCCGGAACATTACCGACCTCCGCATCGTCATCAACGAAAAGACAGACTTTACCCCAGAGCCAAGCGAGGAAGAACCAACAACCGTGGAGGCGCGCACCAAAAGGGCCACGTCGAAACCCGCCAATGACCTCCAATCACGCATTGAGTCGCTGACGGAGGCACAGCGCCGCGCTTTCAACACCTTGACCGAGTATGGCGTCAGCATGGTCTTTGCCCTGGACGAGGTGCTGCCCATCATTAAAGGGAGCGAACTGGTGGGCTATGAAGACTATTTCGTGCTGTTCATGTTGGCTTTTTTTGAGAAAAAAACAACGGTAAAAGGTGCAAAGGAAAAGGTGAAAGCTTTTGCAGGATGGGTGAGCAACAAGCGTTTTGAGGAACCGAGCCTTTACGCTCAATTGCTGGAGCAGGTCATTTCCAGGAAAAAAAGCCTCAAGGACGATGAGCGCGCCAACCGCGAGCGCGCCAAGGGCATTACTGCCGCCGATTTCCGCAAATTGTTGGAAGAGGAGAAATCCATTGGCAAAACAATGGAGCCCGCTTTTTCCATCCAAAAAAAGACCGCTACCCAGGCCAGCCGCATGAGTAGGGGAGGGGAGGCTGGCGACCTTTTTACCCCATCGGAAAAGCAGCCTGCCGCAGCCCCAAAGGAAAAGCTAATCTTCAGTTTCGATAGCTTCAAAAAGGAGCACCCCGACGTTTACAAGCGGATTCTTGGTGAAAGAAAGGCCGCTTTCGAGGGCTTCAAAACGGCCAGCAATTACAAGCAATTGCTCGAAAATAGCGTGCAGGCATATTGCGAGCAATGGTTCAAAGCGCAGTAAAACGGACTGCCAGTCCGTACCTACGCATTTTCCAAGGCCCAAATGTTTTAACTTTTTAGCAGCGCGGGCTGGCAGTCCGTACTTCAACCGAATTTCATGCAAATACTTCACGAAGACAACTACGTCCTCGCATTTTACAAGCCTTCGGGCCTTCAATCCGACGCTGACCGGCACAGAAACCTCTGCGCCGAAGACCGGGTAGGCGACTACCTTGCACGGACCTATCCTTGGAAAAAACAGATAAAGGCTGGCTTGGCGCATCGCCTCGACCGGGCAGCCAGTGGGGTGCTGCTTTTTGGCCTCACGCCAGCGGCCTTGAAGTCGTTGCTGGCGCAATTCGAGGCGCGGACGGTGGGCAAGTTTTATCTGGCTTTGCTGGAAAATACACCGCCCCAAGCCGAGGGCGAGTTGGTGCATTGGCTCAAAAAAGACGATGTGCAGAAGCGTTCGGTGGTTGTAAACCCGCAAACCAAGCATTCGCAGGAGTGCAAGTTGCGCTACAAGGTTTTGGAACAAAAAGAGGGAAAATGCCTTGTGGAAGTGGAGTTGTTGACGGGGCGCTACCACCAAATCAGGGCGCAAATGGCTGCGATTGGTTGCCCCGTGGTTGGGGACGAAAAATATGGCGCAAAGCCAATAAAATCAAGCGTTTCGATGATTTACCTGCATTGCCACAGGCTCGTTTTTGACCACCCCAAGACGGGGGAAAGGATGGAGGTAAAGGCCGAGCCGGAGTGGGCTTAATTGCTTAAGCAAACAAATCTTCAGCTGGGATTTGCAGGTCTGGGATAACAGGAGCACCGCTACAAATTGTCTTGCCACTGCAAATCGTGACCTTTTCAGGCGCAGTAAAAACATCTACTTTTTTTGATTGGGGGTAAATATGCCAAACAACTTTCACCCCTGCCCGGAAGTATTCATACAGATTGTTGTTTATGTCATCTGCCCTGTCAGTCGGAGAAATAATCTCAGCTACCCAAGGCGCTACTTGGTTCTCTTTTTCCTTCATTTTAACTACCTGTTCACCTGTAAATATTGCAATATCGGGTCGTCTTAATTGGACAGGGGAAGTGTCCATGTCCGTTTCGGGAGAATATAGTCCGCCATCTTCAAATAATTTGGTCTTGATAAAAAATCGAAGAATGACGCCTTGGATGGTGGCTTGTTGTTGATTCATAGCGCTGGTTTTTTCGACAATCCCATTGTTGAACTCATACTTAAATCCGTCCTCCCGATTGGAGTAACGACGAAGGAACTGCTCCTTCGTAATCAATTTCACTGCTTTTGGCTTTTGCTCCGCAATGGCTGTATTTGCTGACATTCTGATACCTTTTTTGCAAAAATAATAAAAACAAAACCAAAAAACAACGCTGGCAAAGTGCAAAACCTTGCCAGCGCTGGACCAGTTATGGCACTATCAACTTCTCCATCCTCAACCAATCCCCACCCCTGCACTCCACAAAATAGACACCCTTGGCCAAGCCGCCAACCTCAATCCGCTCACGAACCGTCAGTACAGGGTTTTCATTTTGGTAAATGGTTTTGACGAAACGCCCATTCACATCCAGCAGCCGGATGGCGAGCGGGCTGGCCGCTTTCATCGAAACCTGCACGAAGCTGCGCTCGCTGGCCGGGTTTGGGGAGATACTGACCGTGTGTTCGGCTTTGGCCTCGATGGTGGCGGATACGTTGCTGAATTCAAGCCCGTACCACAGCGTTTGGTCGGCTGCTTGGTCAACGGTGAAGTTGAACTTGCCGTTTTGCGCAGCAACCACCGAATAGCTGCCCTCGGCGCCCGTGGGCGTGAGCGGGTAGATGCGCATTTGGTTATTGGCATGCGCCAATTCGAGCGAAAGCGCAATGGGTTGCACCTCGGTCGGCTGCTGACCCCAAGCATTTTGGATGCTGTTGCCGTTCCAGACCATATTGGTGTTTTGTGCCCTCGAAGACACCGTGAGCACACTCTCCGTTGCTGTGTTCACCGGCTCGTTGGTCAATGAAAGCAGGCTAACCACGGCAAAGTCGTTGGCGGAAAGCAGGTTGAGCGGCCCGGCTTCGTGTGGCCCGTTTTCATGGACAAAACCGGTGACGCTCACGAATTTGGGCGTAGTGGTGGTCAGGATGCCCGCTTGGCCGTCAATGGTTGTCTGGCCGGAGCCAGTGGTGGCTTGTATGCCGGGGCCGTCGGGCAGTAGGCTGAAATCAGGCCCATCGGTGCCCGTGAAGCCCGAAGTGCGGATGGTCGTTGTGAGTGCCAAGCGGGTATTGTAAGGGATATAAGTGCCCCACCGCCCTGAGTTGTCCTGAATCGGCACCTGCTGGAAGATATAGCTTTCTGGGTAGTTCAGCCCGATGGGGTTGCTGACCGAAGCCATCAGCCCATTGCGGAACGCAAAACCATACATGGGGGCGAGGGCCATCTGCGTGGGGTTGCGGTGCGTGGCGTAGTTGTCGTCAATCATGTCGCGCTCCCATTCGTCGTAGTCGTGGTTATAGCTGTAAAACAGGATGGCATCGGCATCGTGGAAGGCACCGTAGGCCGACATCCAGGGCATCATTTCGGCTTGGTAAATATTGGGATAAGCTTGGTAGTATTGGCCGATCATGAACGGTTTGCCCTTCATGGCCAGCCCGCTGAACAATTTGTTTGGGGTGGTGAACCAATCACTTTTAACCATGGAGGTGTTCATGACCTCCCAGACCCACTCACTGCCATTGTAGCTCCAAGCTGGGTAGTCCCAAAGACTGTGGTCGTCTATATAGTCCATGTCTTGGTGGGTGTAAACGTCGGAGATGCCACCAAGGGAATTGGAGCCGCTGACGCTTGCCTTTACACCAAGATCGTTCTTTATATAATTCTTCATTTCGTTAAAATAATCGCGCTGGAGCTTTAGGTAGAACTCCGTCATATCGGCGATGCGAGGGCCTGTGTAACCGCCACGGTCGCTGTAATTAAAGCGGCGCACGGTACCATTTGCGAGGCTTTCGCCCGCTGCAACGCCCGTTGCGCCAGCATCGGCAAGGGTGATTTTATCAAAATAAAAATTGCCAAGGTTGTTCTCAAAACTAAAGGCGAAGCGCACGAAATCGGCATTGTCTTCCGGTGCTACGAAAGTGTAGCTGAACTCCTGCCATTGGGTAGTCAGGTCAATATACTTGGAGCCATACCAGGTCCAGGGGTCGAGGTTGCGCATGGTATAGGCCCAAATGCTGGCGGGCTGGTCGGCACGAGCTGCAAAGTGTACGGTGTAAGCCCTGCCCGCCTCCACGCTCAGGTTTTCTTGCTTGAACTGGATATGCCAGCCCGTGCCCGTCACGTTCGTCACGCTGACGCGGGCGCAGTCCTGCCCTTCGTAAGGGTTGGTCTGTACGATGTCGAGGGTGGCGGCGGCGGCGTCGTGCAGTTCGAGCTTCCAGTCGCCAGCGGGGTTGTTGTTTTCAAAATTATTATCAAGCAGTTGTTGGTTGGCGCCGGGGGTACTTGAGAGGGCGTTCCAAGCGGCGTTGAGGGCAGCTTGTGAGCCATATTTGCTTTGCAAAAACTGGTTCCAACGCAAGTCGAGCGTGTCGCAGTGGCGCTGCATGAGCTGGCCTTCGCCGTGGGTGAAATGCTGGAGGCGGTCGCCGCGCCAGTAGCTGTATAGGCTGTTCTCGTTGGTGATTTCGACCATGGCCACGGCGGGGTCGTTGGCCAATGAAAGGCCCGTGTAAAGGCTCACGGGCGTGAGCAATTGTTGCGCATAGCCTTTTTGCAGCGCAATCAATTGGCGGTCGAAAATGGTGATGGCATTGCCATTGTCCTGAATGCTGTCAACGCCCAGTACGCCGTCGCCTTCCTGAAACTGACGAACCGAATGCAGGTTGATGCAGGAGTAGATGCCCTGCTGCTTCAGGTGGTGGACGAAATAGTGGAACTTGTCCAACTGGAAAAAATCGAGCACTTGGGTGGTGCCCACGTCCTGTGGGAAGATGGTGGCATTTTGCCCTGCCCAGTAGTTGTCCATATCGGTGAAACGGACGAGGTTGAAGCCCAATTTGCGCAAGCGGGCCGCTATCCAAGGAGCCTTGGTTTTCTTTGGGAAACAGGCGCCTTCCACCAAGTTGGTGCCCCAAAAACGCAGTCGTTGGCCCCCTGCTTGGAAGTGGCCGTTTGCGTCAATGCCCACAAAATTGGTGATGGGCTGCTTCGCAAATTCGGGCAAGAAGCGCTGCGCCGAGCTATCACCGGGCGGCATGTAGAAATGGAAGCCGTTGTCGAAGTGTTGGGCATTGAGCGAGAGGCTCAAAAGGAGAAAATTCCAGAGGAAAAAAATTGGTAAAACGATGCGCATGTCAGTGTGTTTTGAGTGAAACTGGGTGGAAGGTATTTTTGCAAAAGTCTGCATTTCAGCTAACTTTGGGAAAAAATAAGTCATGGAAGCGATTGCCACCAAACCAAGATTGAAAAGACCTGCGAAAACCCTGCCGGAGGAGTTGGTTTACGAAACCATCGCTGGTCGGGTGTTCTATCGCAAGGGCTATCGGAAGGTGTTGAACAAAACAAAAACTATTGAGGAAATCATGGGCTCCAGCGGACTACAATCCATCATCGTCAGTTATCTGATGATGCGTGTACTTTCAAAACTAAACGAGGCAAAATTTACAGTGCTGTGCAACGAAATCGGCCTCCATATTGACCACCGCAACAACCCCGCCTCAGATATTGGTATTTTCGATGTAAATGTCTTGACCCCCGATTTGGTTGACATTCACTACGTAAATGTTCCCGCCAAAATCTTCATCGAAGTGGACATCCGTGCCGATGTGGAAGACCTTGGCGAAACTGGTTATATTACCTTGAAAACCAACGAGTTGTTCAAGTTTGGTGCTGAAAAGGTCATCTGGATTTTATCCAATGCCCAAAAGGTCATCGTGGCGGAAAAAGGGGAGCGCAGTTGGCCTTGGTCAGATTGGAACGAAGACATTGAAGTGCTCGACGGCGTGTCTTTCAATGTTGGACAATACCTTGCCCAAAAGGGTATCAACCCAGTGAAATAACACGGACTGCCAGTCCGTGCTTTCCATCAGCAAATTTCCGAGCAATTAGGTAAAGCCGTGGGCACGGTCTGCCAGACCGTGTTACTACAGCAGCGCCTCCAACTCCGCACGCTTTGCCAGTGCGGCCTTGTATCCAATCTCAAATATTTCATCGAAATGCGAGCGGTCGAACACGCCGAAAGCTGCCAGTTCGGGGGGAGCCACCACCACCTTGCACATGTGGTACTTCTGCACCGAGTGGTGGTGAATGCTGAGGTGGAAAAGCCGTTCCATGACCTTCATCGTGTTATTGATGTCGGCGGGTTGTATGTCTTTGAAAGGGTGTACGTTGCTGCCGATGACCAACTCGCACTCGCCCGTGAGCGGCTCCGCCGGAAAGTTGTTCAGTGCGCCGCCGTCGGTATAGAGCTGGCCCTCGATTTCAACGGGCGTAAACACCACCGGGAAAGCCGCCGAGGCCAGCACCGGACGAATGAGCGGCCCATGCGAGAAGGTGCGCTGCCTGCCACGAACCATGTCCGTAGCCGTCACGTACAGCTTTTTTTTCAGGTCTGAAAAATCTTCGGGCAGCAGTTCGGCCAGCACGGGGATGAACTTATCGGTATCTATGAACCCCGGTTTGCGCGCCGAAAAGAGACCCATTTTGAAGATGGGGGTCGTTTTGAAAAAGTCGAGGATGGTGCCAATGGAGTGCCCCGCTGCGCGCAGCGAGCCGACCAGCGCCCCAGCGCTCGTGCCCGAAATGGCCACTGGTTCAATTCCGATTTCTTCCAGCACTTGCAGCAAGCCGAGGTGTGCCACGCCGCGAACGCCGCCGCCAGAAAGTACAAGACCGATAGATGGGGAAGTGGTCATTGGAAATTATAAAATTGGGTGTTACTTGTGTTTTGCCTTGGATTCTGAGAGATTTTGGCTGAACCTTTTGCAAAAATCACTTTGCGAAAATAGGGCATTTGCACTGCAATGCCAAAAACGGCTACTTACCACTGCGAAATAACGAAAATGCTGGGTGTGGCCCCCGCTGCGAATCGGAATATTTCCCTCACGGTATAGGGCGCTTCCGGTTGGTTGGCCGGGGGTGATTGGAGCAGGTAATCTTTGTCCAACAGGATGCGGCTATCGGTAGCGTTGTAAATGGTGAGGCCGATTTTGCCGTGGTTGTTGTTCTTCTGCCATTTCCAAGTGGCGCTGAGGTCGAGGCGGAAGACGTCCGGTAGGCGCTGGGTGTTGAGCGAAGGGAAGTAGAGCTTGTGGTCAATCCCGCTTTCGCAATTGCTGCAAGCAACCTGAACGATTTCGGGCGTGGCGGAGTAGGGGGTGCCGCTGCGCAAATGCAGGTTGGCGGAAAACTCCCATTTCTTGTAGGAATAGGTGTTCACCCAGTTCAGGCGGCGGGGCACATCGTGGCGGGCACGGAAGACCTTGCCGCCGTTCAGCTCAGAGAACTGCATGTCCACGCTGGAAAGGGAGAGCGACAGCCAAGTGCTGTAATTCCGAAACCGCTTCCGGAACAAAAAGTCAATTCCGTTGGCCTTGCTGATGCCGTCATGGGTGTAAAACTGGTCAATGCCCTGCTCGAACTGGAGGTTCTGCGAGGTCAGGTTGCGGTTTTGCTTGCCATAGGCTTCGAGGTCAATCAACCAGGTTTTCGATTCCCAACTGACGCCGATGGTGGTTTGCCAAAGCTCGATGGGCGGTGTCTGCTCGTCGGCCAGCACCCAAAATGGCTCTCCCACGCCAAGGTCGCCTTTCTCCAAGGTTTGAAAAACGAACTGCCAATAGCGCCCCAAGCCGCCTTTTACGCGAAAGGTAGTGCCTTGCGAGTCGGCCATTTTCCCGAAGGGAAACCAATTGAAACTTAGCCGAGGCTCAGAATAATAGAGGTTGCGGGACGGGAAATTATTCTCCCGGACGCCCAGCGTGAAGTCCAGCCGCTCGGTGGGCTGGTAGGCAAACTCGGCATAAAAAGTATGCACCGCCGTTCGGACGGTGTCCCTCCAATACAGGTTCCCCACTTTCTCCACCGCATTGGTATCTCGGTAAATGACCGAGGCTTCCTGCGCATTCAGTTGGTAGCCGAACGACATCCGGTGGCGCTCGTTCACCTGCCAGTCGTGGTGGAAATTGGCCGAAAACTCGGTCATCTGGTTATTGGAACTATAATAGTAGGCGTAGGGCCGATTGCGGTCATCGGCATTGTAGAAGAAGGAAACGGAATTGGTGAACCCGCTGAGTGCTGCCCGGTAGTGTACCTTGAATTTGGGCGACCAAACGGCCTTGTGCTGCCAGGAAAGCCCAGTGTTTTTGGCGTCCACCACGTCCTTCGTTGAGCGATAATTGATGCTGTCATCGTAGGTGAAAGCATAGTCCAAGCGGTCGCCGGAAGCGAAATAGGTGATGGCGTTTTCCGCAGATTTCTTCCCTAGCCAGCGGAGTTTGATATTGGCATCGCCAAAAGACATGAACGGATTCCAGGTGTAGAATTCGTTATTTCGTTTTTCCTGCTCCTGGAATTCCACCTTCGTGTTTTGGAACAGTTGCTTGAAGAAATTCTGATAGGCGGTGGATTGAAAGCCGTCAATATAGCTGCGCCGCAGCGCAATGAGCAGCGACATCCGGTCCTTTTTCAGGGGAATGTCCACATAGCTTTGGAGGCTGAGCAGGTTCATGCCGATGCCCCAATGGGTCTTCTGCGCAAAGTCTTTTTTCGAACCAATATTGATCACGCTGGAATTGCGCCCACCGAACTCTGCCCCAAAATTGCCGCGCCACACCTCCACTTGGTCCACAATGAACGGGTTGAAAGCATCGTAAAGCCCGAAGAAATGCCCCGTGTGGTAAATCGGGATGCCATCCAGCAGCACGAGGTTTTGGTCGGGGGTGCCGCCGCGCACAAAGAGCCGGGTGCCGCTCTCGTCGGTGCTGCCAATGCCGGGTAGCAGTTGCAGGCTGCGCAAAACGTCCGGTTCGCCCCAGCCGGGCAGGGTGGGCATTTTTTTTCGGTCAAAATGAAAGGCGCCATCTCCTGTCAGCTTGACCATGTCCGTTGCGAAATCGCTGATGATGACATCGGGCATGGTCAGTAGGTCGGGTTTGAGGCGGTAGGTTTGGCAGGGCTTCACCAGCAAGGGCCTCACCACGAAGGCCTGCTGCTGATAGCCCAAATAGCTGATTATCAGGGAGTCATCTTTTGAAAAATCGCCTTCCAACTTGAATTTCCCGTTCTCTTCGGTGGTTGTTCCGTGTGGTGTGTCCTTGATGTGGGCCGTTGCGCCGGGCAATGGCTCGGAGGTTTCATCGTCGAGGATGGTACCACAGAGGGCCAAGGCTGGTGGTGACTGGAGATTCGTGATTGGTGACTGGGACGGTACGGTTCTGTTTATTTCAGATGACGACTGTATTTCGTCCAGCTTTTTTATCAAAACATATTGATTGTCAACGACTTCGAAGCCGAGGCCAGTACCTTGCAAGGTGCGTTGCATGGCTTCACGCAGTGGGAGGTTCTTGAACTGTGCGGTGACGCGACGGCCGCGAATGGCTGCGTCGTCGTAGGAAAAGGACACGCCGTGCCTTTTCTCAAAAAAATCGAGCGCTGCGCGCAAATCGGTATCGCGGAAATTAGCGGAAAGGGTGGGGGAGGGCTGCTGCGCGTTGGCGAAGCCGACCCAAAAAAGCAGCGGCACGAAGGGCAAAAAAATTTTGCGGCAACGCATAAAAATTCGGGGACTATTCCAGCCGCTTGATTTCGTCCAAGCTACTGGTTTTGTTGATGATTTCCATTTGTTCGCGAGCAGTGCTGTTCAGTATTTCCAGTCGTTGGTCCTTTGGGCTGCCCCATTGGAGCAGCTTGGAATTGAGGCTTTGCAGGTTGGAGAGCACCAATAGCTGCTCGACGCTGGCATGGTCACGGATATTGCCTTTGGCATCAGGATTGGCGGCCCGCCACTCGCGGGCAGTCATGCCGAAAACGGCGAGGTTGAGCAGGTCTGCTTCGGTGGCTTGGTAGATGGCTTCACGGTTGCTGTTCCAGTCTATGAGCGGCACGAGGTTCTCGCGCACGGCGTTGGTGTGGATATGCCAATTGGTTTTGGCGATTTGGCGGCGCAAGTCCCAGTGGGTTTGCAGTTGCAGCGATTCGTCTTCCTTCAGCCGCTGAAACTCCCGCACGAGGTAGAGGTAAAACGATGGGTTGAGCCAACTGGCGAACTGAACGGCAATGTCCTGATGTGCATAAGTGCCGCCATACCTGCCCGCTTTGGCCGTTATGCCGATGGCGTTGGTTAGGTCTATCCAGTCCTTGACGGAGAGGATGAAGTCGCTCAGGCCGGTCTCCGTTCTAATTCGGTGGAAATCCACCGAATTAAAACTGGGGTTGTTCAGGCTCTCCCACAGGCCGAGGAATTCAATATTGGTGCGGTTTCGAAGGTAGTTCTTGATGATGTCGTTGGCAGGGGAGCGCCCATTCGAAGCAATATCGGTGAGGGAAATATAGGCCCCGGTGTCGTGCTGCTGGAGGCGTACCTCAATGTCCTGTACTTTGATGGTGGTTTGTTTGTTTGACATCTTTTTGTTAGGTGGCTTTTCTAAACTGTAAGCTTGTCTGGAAGATTACCAGGGCATCCGTTAACCCTTCAAACTCGAAGGGTTTACTACCAATGGCATCACTTCACCCAAACCGTGTCGCCGCGCACCTCGCAGTTCAGTTTCATGGGGTTGCAGACCATTTTCACGGCCTTTTCCAAGTCTTTGTTTACAAATTTCCCAGAAAACGTGCGCTCTCCAATGCTGTCGGCCAATACCACCACGCCGAACTGCCGCTCCATTTCTTCAAACACTTTTTCGAGGGGCGCACTGCGGAAGGTGCTCTCGCCCTTGAACCAGTTCGGGTAAAACGCCAGCCCTTGCCGCTTTTGCATTTTTCCCCCCATGATGGACACTTGTTCGCCCTTCTTCAGCAGTACCCGCTCCGTCTCGTCGGGGTTGATGACCTGCACCTTGCCTTCGGCGCATTTTACTTCCAGTTCATTGCCGCGGGCAAACACGTTGAACACCGTGCCCACCACTTCCACTGTTCCCTGTTCGGTGCGCACCGAGAACGTCTTTCCTTTTTTAGCCTTAAAATAGGCTTCGCCTTCCAGCACCACCGAGCGCCCGTCTTTCCAGTCGTTGGCCGTGAAGCCCAGTTTCGACATGGCGTTCAGGGTCGCCACAGAGCCATCTGGGAGCTTTACCTCTTTTTGCTCGCCAGCCTTGGTCACATAATCGGTGTCGGTATAGCTGAATTGGTCGCGGCTCGCAAACCACCAGATGCCCACCACGCCTAGCAGCACGGTGGCAGCGATGGCGAGGTATTTACGATTTAAGATTGACGATTTAAGATTGACGATTACTGGCGAAGGTGAAGTGGCCTGTTTTGCCCCGATTTCGACGATTTTGGCTTCGGGCTGTTGGGCTGCCTCCGGCAATGGGGCAGGTGTTTCTTCAATGTCCTCGGTTGGTTGGCTTGGCGCTGGCATATCGGCTGCTGACTGCTGACTGCCAACTGCCAACTGTGGACTCAATTTCTGCCAAGCCAGGGTAGGGGAGAACTCCTCCATCTCCATGCCTTCGAGGGCGTGCAACATCTCCACATAATCCGGGTATTCCTCCAAATTGCGGAGCGCCTCCAAGTCTTCCGGCGAGAGGTCGCCAGCCAGCCAACGTGCCAGCAGGGTATCGTCGCCGCTGCTGCCATCCGGCAGCAAAATATCGTCGTGGTCGTTATTTTCCATTTTTCTTTTTCTCTTTTGTGTAAACGACTGAGCGGCGCAATGCCCTACCCGATACGCCAATCGTAAATCGCTCAATCGTAAATCGTAAATCGTCAAATTCCTTTCAAAATCTGCCGCAGCTCCATCAAAGCCAAGTGCATCCGCTTTTCGACGGCCTTCACCGAGAGGTCGAGGCGCTCCGCAATTTCGGCGTATTTCAACTTGTCCATTCGGTTCATCAAGAACACAATGCGCTGGTTTTCAGGTAGCTGCGCAATGGCCTTTTCGAGGCGGTCTTGCAGTTCCTTGGTTTCGAGGTCGAAATGGGGGTTTTCCTCCGTGGCCTCTTCCGAGGGCGCTTGCCGCTGGAATTTCAGCACGACCTGTTCATGCTTTTTTTCATCCAAAAACAAATTGCCGGACACGGCAAAAAGGTAGCTTTTCACTTTTTCGACGGGCACTTTGGCACAATCTCGCCAAAGGCGCAAAAAAGCTTCCTGCATCAGGTCTTCGGCCTCGGTGGTGGCAGCGCCTTTGTAGCAAAGGAAATTGCGAACGTGCCGGGCATGCGCGTAAAAGAGTTCCCGGTAGGTAGGCTCGTGGCAGACGTTTTTATGCGGGAGTGATTCCATGCGGGCAAAGGTAAGACTTGAATTCATTGTTGAATTGTTTCATGGCTTCATTGTTTTCATGGCTTCCCTGTTTCATGGCTTCATTGTTAAATTGTTTCACTGTTGCATGGCTTCACTGTTGCTGTTGTGCGGGCAACAATGAAACAATTCAACAATGAAACAATGAAGCCATGAATTTTTCGGTAGGGTTTTTTCTATTGAATTCGTTGTATTGCAAACTTTCCAGAATACCACCACATATTCCAATTTTCCTCGCAGCTTTACGACACCAAAAAGCCATTTCACCAAACTATTTTCAACATGACTGTATCAACGCTTAACAGACGGTCATTTTTCCAGAAACTGAGCAAGGCGATGCCCAAAGAACTGGGCGTGCAAGCAGGGTCTGAGAAAAAAGAGCAACTGTTCCAAATCAGCGACCAAGAGCTGCCGCTGGTGCCACCTCCAGCCACCACCGTCACCCTTGCCGGGGGCTTGGAACCTTACCTTGGGCCTTGGGACCTCGAACAGGCCAGCCACCTGCTGCGCCGCGCTGGCTTCGGGGTGAAGAAATCCGATCGCGACCTGCTGCTCAGCATGACCGTGGACATGGCCGTGAACCATCTCCTCAACATTTCGCAGCCAGCCCCTGATGATGTTCCACTGAACAACTACTACTTCCCCGGCAACGGCACCGACCCGGAAGATGGCTACAACGACCCCAATGTGGCGCAAGGCCAAACCTGGGTAAACGCCGCCTATGACAATGCGGCCGAGGGCTATCGCACGGAGAGCTTCCGGGGCTGGTGGTTCGACCAGATGCTGAAGGACGATGCGAGCGTGCGGGAAAAGATGACCCTGTTCTGGCACAACCATTTTGCCACGCAAACCGTCTCCGTTTTTTACGGACGGGTATGCTACGAGCACAACCAATTGTTGCGGCAGCATTGCCTCGGCAACTTCAAAACCCTCACCAAAGAGGTGACGAAGAACGTGATGATGCTCATTTACCTCAATGGGTATCTCAACTCAAAAGAAGCGCCCGACGAAAACTATGCAAGGGAGCTTCAAGAGCTTTTCACCATCGGCAAGGACAACCCCGACCACTACACCGAGGAGGACGTGGTGGCCGCTGCGAAAGTGCTCACCGGCTGGACGATTGACAGCTACCTGACCGACATCCACACGGTCTATTATGCTCCCAACCACGATACGAGCAACAAGCAGTTCAGCGCTTTTTACAACAACACCGTGATTCAAGGCGTGGGCGGTCCCAACGGCGGAGAGCAAGAACTGGATGCCCTGCTCGACATGATTTTCGCAAAAAACGAAGTGGCCGAGTACCTCTGCCGGAAGTTCTACCGCTGGTTCGTTTACTACCATATTGACGCCAATGCGGAGGCCAACGTCATTCAGCCGCTGGCGCAACTCTTCCGCGACAACAACTATGAGATAAAGCCCGTCATCGAGGCCTTGCTGAAAAGCACCCATTTCTTCGATGCACTCAACAAGGGCTGTTTCATCCGCACCCCGGTGGACTACGTCATCGGCACGATGCGGAGCTACAATATGAGCATACCGAGCGGCACGCTTTGGGATGATTTGACCATGAAATTCTACCTGCGCTATTTCTTGGAATCCATGCAAATGGTGCCCGGCGACCCCCCCAACGTGGCAGGCTGGCAAGCCTTCCGGCAATCGCCCTTGTACTACCGGATGTGGATAAACAGCAACACGGTGCGCAACCGCAGTTTCTATGTCTTGGCCATGTACTCTGGCAATATCACCACCGTCAATGGCCTTGTGTTCCAATTGGACCCCTTGGCATTTGCAGCACAGTTCAGCGACCCTAGCGACATCAATGCGCTGATTGATGATTCCATCAAACTGCTCTTGCCGCAGCCGATTTCCGACCAAAAGAAGGCCTACCTGAAATTAATTATGCTGTCTGGCTTGCCCAGCGACAGTTACTGGACCGTGGCTTGGAACGATTACCTGAACGACCCGACCAACCCAATGACCTTGGCCGTGGTACGTACTAGATTGGTCAATATGTTGGTGTACATGATGCTCCTGCCAGAGCACAATCTAGCTTAATGAATGATAAATGGTAAATGATGAATGATGAATCTGGCCCAGCGCAACTCATCACTCGTCAACCATTTATCATTCATCATTCATCATTCATCATTTGAATATCGGATTATGAAAAGAAGAAATTTCCTTCGCACGGCAGGGCTTACCGCAGCACTCACGCCGTTTTACCATAAAGGCTTCTCCATCACGCCATTGCCGAGCAACAGCATGTTCAGCAGCTTGGGCGCAGCGGCCAGCCTCAGCGGCAAAATCATGGTGTTCATCGAGCTGAGCGGCGGCAACGACGGCCTGAACACCCTCATCCCGCTCGAC
>JADLHE010000199.1 GCA_020848965.1 Saprospiraceae bacterium | reverse complement strand
TCTGCTCCCGGTAAAGCGCCATATTCTCCAGCCATTCGCCATTGTTGTAGGAATAACTGCCGAAGGTATTCAGGGCCTTATTGCGGTAGTTGCCACTGATAGAAGCATCATAAGTCTCACGCCTGCCCACGGCGTAGCCAAGGTTTGCATTGCCATTGGTGCCCAGTTTCTTATCCTTTTTCATTCGGATATTGATGATGCCCGCATTGCCCTCGGCATCCCATTTCGCACTGGGGTTGGTGATGATTTCGATGGTGGCAATGTCGGTGCTTTGGATGGTTTTCAGGTAAGCCGCCAAATCATCGGTGGAAAGCTGGGTGGGCTTGCCGTCAATATAGACCCGCACGCCGCCTTTGCCGCTCATGATGATATTGTCGTTGTTGTCCACCACCACACCCGGCGATTTGCGCAGCAAGTCCATCGCATTATTGCCGGTGGCGTTGATGCTGCCCTCCACGTTGAACACGGTTTTGTCGGGGTGAACCTCCACGAGCGGCTTTTTGGCGCTGACGGTCACTTGCGCCAGTTCCAGTCCCTTGGCAGACAAAGTGATGGTCGGCAAAGACATGACCTGCCCAGTTGCGAGTTCGAAAAACTCGGAATTGTACTCGGGCAGTCCAACGTGCGAGACGTTCAATCGGTAGCGGCCCGCCGCAATGTTCAACAATTCAAAGCTGCCATCTTCGGCGGTGTATTCCGCCTTGACGAGTGCACTGTCCTGCTCTGCGAAGAGCATGACCGTGGCAAAGGGCAACGTTTGGCCGTCAGAACCAATCACTTTGCCCGTAATTTTGCCAGTGTCCTTGTTGGCAAAAGCCATTGTTGCGAAGCAACTGATGAGAATAAGACTTAAAGTTTCAATACAATTTTTCATAAGTCGGGTGATTTAAAACCACAACTAACTGCCTGATGCACAATAGCTTATCAGCCCGCTTGGTGCATAGCCAATCAGATGTTAAACAGTCGGTGAACAAGTCGAATCTTAGGTGATTGCAAATAGCATTCAGGCCCCATTTACTGCATGGAGCAGGGAACTTGCCTAAAGTCTAATTGGTGAATTTACAATCTTATAAAATGTCTTTACTTATAGGATGATGAGGCAAAGGTGGCTTGTCACCTAGTTTGGTGACGAATTTTTTCGATGAAAATTGGTTTTTTGTTGGTTCAAACCACTTTCTAATAGCTATTTGGCGATTTTAAGCATCTCCCATTCCACCCTGTCCCTATTTTCAATGATTTCGAAGGAACCAATTAAAAACGCTTTCATCTCTTCGGCCTCTGCCCTACTGATTTCTTCAAAACCATCAATCACTGCTAGTAGTTCATCTTTTTTGGTTTTGAAATAGGATATAGTGGATTGCAATTCTTCGTAGGATTTTGCATTGCCCAGATAGACCCTGTCCAAGACGGTCTTTTGGCCCAGCGCCGCATTCGCCCTTGCATAGGGCGCTCTTACCAAGCCTGCATAGTCGAAATCATAAGGAATGGGGATGATGAGGCCATCCGCTTGTTTCACCAATTCCATATTGCGGCCCATCATATAGCTCCAGTCGGCATTCCCAATTATATACTGAAACAGGGAGGTAATCTTCTCTTGCGCCCTGTGAAGCGAGTCAATATTGATGACCTTGTTCGTCAGCACGAGGCAATTATTGCGACTGGCAAGGCTTTCGGCATCTTCAATGATGATGCCGATATGTTTGGATTTGTTGAAACTGCTGCCGGTGTTTTTGTAGGTGATATTGACCATTTTTGCCTCAAAACTGAAGGGCGTCAAGGCATTGAAGAGCTTGTAAATCAGGAACTCCCGCTGTATGACTGCCTCCACTTTCGGGTCGCTCGATTTGCAGTGCGTCACCAGTTTGAAGTCGTTAAACGGGTGCAAGCGATTATCGGCCAAGCTCATCTTGTCTAGTTTCAGTTTCAATGGCGGAAACTCGCACATCATCCTCCGGGACTTGCCACGGGGCCGCAGCTTGGTTTTCAGGATGGTCTGCGCATCCTTTCCGTGGTCAATCAAAATCTGGCCCTGCACGTAGTTTTTGTTCTTGATATTGGCCTTGATGGAGTCAAAATCGGCGACGATGGTCAAGCTCGGCATTGCATCCTTGCCAATGCAGTCAAAGAAGCTTTGGCCAGTTTCAGGCGCCCCCAATGGTTGGGCGAAGCCTGCGAATTGTACCATTAGCAATGAAAAAAGAAGGCAAAAGCTGTTCTTTATCAAGGTCATGCAATTTGATTTTATCATTCGATGGAAGGTGCGGGGCAGCACCATTGTACAGGCTGTAAAGGTATTTTATTGGGCTAAAGAAAAAAAGCCAAATCCGAACTGCGCCCGTTGTCAGATGTGGGAATCGACGAAGTGAAGCTTTTTTTTGTTACAGGTTGGGGAACAAAAACAGCAGGTAGGAGACGATTTGGGAGCGTTCGCCATAATTTTTCAAATAGTTTGACGGACCAATTTAGTTCTAGCAGCGCCCTAGCTCCATCCCAAAAAAACAAAGGTGCACGAAAGGCATTTGCCTCCCTGCACCTTGCTCATCTCCCTTTTGGTTAAAGTCAAACAAATAAAACTGTTCGTCTATTATACAGCTCACAGAAATACTATCCCTGGGGAGTCGAATCATTCAAACTGATGGCTTCAGCTATCGATGGCTCATTGGCCACGCTCACATAGAGGTTCGGCGGCCAATCACTCAATAGTTTTTGGCCCTCCACGTAGATTGTGGGGGCGCATTGACCGATTTAGCGCTTATAAAATAATAATTGCCGATTGGAATTGGGCCCTATTGGATGCTTATCTGCCCCTATCTCAGCGTTGACCAACTATCGTTAGCCGTCAACCGCCATCAAGCTCGAAAGGTGAGTATTGTTCTATGCTTACAAAGATGCAGATGGCTCAATTTGTATTTTTTTCTATTTTTCAAAAACTGTGACGTCTCAAAATCGAACTAAAACCGAATTTTTCATTAAAACCAATATCTAAGGCTCCAAAACCGTGACAGATGGCCGCAGTTATTTTTCTGCTTTTTTAGGAGAAACGTAGAGAATTATCGAAGAAATAAAGGCTCCAAACGCATTTGCTAAAAAATAAACTTGGAAGCACGGAGTGGCCACATGAGCGCAACGAACCTGCTTTTGGAAGCATGGGAACGAAAGGGCAGGGTTAGTGAAACAGGGAAACAGAAAAGGGGCACGGCCAACGCCATGCCCCTTTATATTCATCATTGGCGAGATACAAAAGCTCGCCTCCCCTTTTTTC
>JADLHE010000198.1 GCA_020848965.1 Saprospiraceae bacterium | reverse complement strand
GTCCAAAGCCCTGATATTGCTTGGGCTGTGCTATTGCTTGACCGTACCAATGTGTTGGAAACCAGCAAGTTAAGCGTGAAAAAAGACGAAGCCAAAAAGACTTTTGCAGAATTGTTATTTGGCGAGGTAATGAGCATGAAACACTCCGTTGAAAGCACCGAACGCTATGGCTGCTCCGAGAAATTGACCAAGAATGACTTGGAACACATGATGTCTTCCATTGACACTATTATCACTTTTGACCCCGCAACCTATCAGGAAACGGTTCAAATCGTCAAAAACGACTTCAAGTCTGCTGACCTGAAAAATTTGATGCTGGCCCAAGAGTGGTATTACGACAGCCGCCAAAAAAGGGTGGCCAACCGTTTGAAATCAATTGCTCCGATGAAGGATGTTAATGATGAAACAGGTCAACTTCTCTACACCAAACGGATGTTTTACCTGCATTTTTTCTCGAAAATTTGATGAGTTTAAATGAATGGGCTTTTCAAAAGGTTGGGCAGATTCTGCCCAACCTTTTGTCTTTAGCACCTGTCTAAAGGATAAAAATCTAAAGCCATGAAAAATGTCCTTTTCGTCTTTTTGTTAGCAGCGATTGCAGGCTCATCGTGCAATAAATCTGATGATTTCAATTCAAGCAGTGCAACACTTACAGGTATTGATTACCGCAAATGTGCAAGTCCCTATTGCGGCGGCTGGTTCCTCGAAATAGACGGGGAGACCAAGCGGTTTTTGGAAATCCCGGCCAATACGGATATTGATTTGAACGACGGTGAACTTGAATTCCCGATACCCGTGGAGGTGGAATGGAAAAAATACGACAACGAGTGGGCCGATATTCAAGACCTCATTAAAGTGGAAAAGCTCTTCAAGAAGAACTAATCGTAAGCAGCCACGATTGCAAGCCGCTATTCATAAGGTAGTTGGGAGCTGGCAACCACGTCCTCAATCGCATGAACTACATTGGTGATGTCCCATGCATCAGTGCCAGTCACCACCCCTCGTATTAGGTCAACGTACATGACGGGCAGGCTATAGTTCACAAAATCATAGATGTCCATGTCCACGAAATCCCCGGTTTGGAGATTGCGAAGCGCAAAACGCTCAATGTTTAGCTCGTTCTGGCCATTTTTATTGTAAACAAAGGAATAGGAAAACTCCGCTTTGTACTCGTTATACGGCTTGAGAAACACGTACCGAACTTGGTTATCGGGCTTAAACCGGATGCTGAGCGTTCCCTTTATGCTTTTTCCCTTGCGCTCGGCGCAATGCAGCACCATCCTGCCATCCATAGCAAAGGAATCCTTGATGACCGATGCCCGGTTGTTGAACAGAAATAGCTTGGAATAAGCGTTGGAAGCCATTGAACTAATGCGGTTCCTGAACGATTGACCGAGCCAAAACAGGTCGTAATTAGTATCGAACTGGGAGTCGGCACCCACAATCACGTTTATGGAATCTTTTTGAAACCAAGACTTCATCGCCACCCGTCGGAGGTTTCGGTTGTGCAACTGCATCAGGTAGGTGTTCAGTGGATGGAAGATGCGACTGATGCGGGCCACGGCATCTCCTTCGGCATGGACCTGGAGCGCATATTCGTTATTCTTGTAAACTTGGAACTCCCCTTCTGCATGAGCTTCTTCGCCAGTATTGCGGTCGAGCAATGATATGTCCACCTTGCATTTTTCATCATAATAAGTCATTTCGAACTTGCCAATAAAGCTGCTGTCCGGGATATAAAAGGTCACTTTCGTGCTTTTTCCAATGTATTCGTGCCACACTACCAAATCCGTGCTACCAGTGACGATTAGCTCATCGGCCATGCTGGCCGTGTCCAAAAAAAGAAGGGCGATGCCGCTGAGATAGGTTTTGGTGCTGTGCTGCGCAATTTGGGTGGGTGTCTCCCCTTTTTTCACAAAATGCACGGGCAAAGCCAATTGTGCTTGGAAGGGGGATTGAGCAGCTAAATAAAACGAGGAAAATAAGGCAATGAATAATAAACTGTAATTTTTCATAGTAGGTTAAAGGTGTTTTGGTCTAGCTAAAAAACACCTCATACGGGGAAGCGGCCAGAAGGTTGGCTTTGATTTAAAAAACTGCGGCTTCCACCTTCCTTTGCGAAGCGTAAAAATAGATGGAAACAAAGAGGGAAAGCCCACAAAAAGTAGCAATAACGTTCGTGAAAAAATCTCCGATTCCGAACCAATTCCAGCCTTGCCACCAAATCAAGCCGATGCCGAAAACCGTCCGCAGCAATTCCGTCAGCACCGCCCAACGGCTTTTGTCCATGAGGGTGGTATAACTGAAAACGCTGATGAACAAAAATGCGCCGTACCACAGCATCCCCGGCATTCCAATCTCGGCAATTTGGTTGAACAGCCAGAACATCAGGCCCAAAGTGACCCAAAGCTGCACCCACGACCAAGCAATCAGCGCCTTGGAGGGGTAGGTGTCGTATTTTTCAAAATGACTGAAATCCTCCACGATGCTAATGGGGTATGCCGCTGCCACATCGGCGGGGCGCCAACCCGTGGGCATGAACCAAAGGCGCAGTTTGTCCCACCAAGAGCGGGTGCGCCAAGCATCGGTGAGCAGCAGCCAGAAATGCTGCCAGCCGATGATGATGGGGTTCCAAGTATGCACGGGCCGCTTCACGCCATAAACCGGGGGCACATCGGGCAGTTCTTCTTGAAAAGTGCCGAACAGTTTGTCCCAAATGATGAAGATTTGGCTATAGTTTTTGTCGAGGTACTCCTTGTTCATGGCGTGGTGTACCCGGTGATGGCTGGGGGTGACGAGGATGAGTTCCAATGGCCCCATTTTCCCAATCAAACGGGTATGATACCAAAACTGTAGGAACAACTGTATCGGCCCGATGACGGCAATGACCTGGGTGGGGATTCCGATAATTGCCGCAGGCAACAGCAGGAAGGTGAACAACTGGAAAATCTCGCTGATGCTTTGCCGCAAGGCACAGCTCAAATTGTACTCCTCGCTGCTGTGGTGCACGATGTGGCGGTTCCAAAGGAAATTGATTTCGTGCGCCCAACGGTGCGTCCAATACCCGGCAAAGTCCTTGACCAAAAAGGCCAACACAAACACCAACCAAGTGCTTTTGATAGTGAAAATGGCGAGGTGCTCCACCATCCAGCCATAGCTGAAGATACCGATGCTGAGGCCGAGCACGTCCTTTACAACGTTGGTGATGCCGCTGCTGAGGCTGCTCACAGCGTCCAATCCCCGGTTCACGGGCTTGCCCATGATGCGGGCGGCCACTTCCTCAATGATGATGAGCAACAGGAAGATTGGAACGGCAATATTTAAGGCTTGGGCGTAGGCTTCCATTTTTTTGATGCTGGATTCTGGTTGCTAGATGCTGGATTCTTGATGCTTGATGCTGGATGGGGTTGGTGCAAATTTAGTGAAAAGCGTCAGAAAATCGTGGTACTGTTTCCTAGCATTCTTCAGGAAGCACGGGGCATCCAGTATCCAGCAACCAGTAGCATCTAGTATCAAGTATCCAGTCCCGCCACTACTCGCTCTGCCAGACCGAGGTGGGTGCTTTGTGAGAGGCGCACCCGGCGCACGGGGAAGGTCCCAGCATCGGCGAGGGCTGCCCAGACGTGGTAATAACCATTGGCATCCTGCTCGCAATAAACACCGAGGGGCAATTGCGGGTCACCGCCGAGCAGTTTCAGCACTTTGCGCTCCACGTTGGTGACGGCTGAAACATCGGTCTGATGCAAATTTTGCTGGATGAGGCGGCGGGTTTCGAGGTCGTCTTTGCAGCAGATATAGGCCATAGCGCCTTGGCCGGGCGCTGGCACGAACTCCCGGACGTTGAGGTGGATGGTTTCAAAATCGTCCGACAAGCTTCGAACATGAACAAGTTCCGCTTTTGGCAAAATAGCCGCATCCAGTTCTCCATTTTGCAATAGCTCAATGCCTGTGGAAACCTTGTCATCAATGGTCACGCATTGTAAGTCGGGCCGATAGTCCAAAATTTGAGCCATTTGGTTTTGGGTGGAAACCCCAATTCTGGCTTCGTTTTTTAGCTTAAACAGCTGATTGTCAGCCATATTTGATTTGTTCAGCAAAATACAATCGGAGGGGTGCCAGCGCTGGGAAGTACCAGCTATGGTGAGGCCGTCGGGGATTGGGACAGGTGTTTTGTCCATTGGGTAAACCACGAAATCTACCTCACCAAAGCGCAAGGCATCGTTTGCCTTTTGGAAGCTCGCTAGCCCAATATGCTCCGTTTCAATCCCCATTTTCTCCAATTCCGTTTCCGCCCAATGCGTCGCTGCCTGACAATGGGACGCAGTGTTTAAGCCTATTATGATTTTTTTAAATGAATGTCCGGTTTTAAATTTCAATTTATGTCGGTAAAACTCAGCCCCAAAAGTAGCATGTCCACCTATCTTTGCCACGCCGGTATTCTCCGGTTTCAACCAAAAAAATAGAACATGACCCGATTCCTTGCCTTTTTGCTGCTGCTTTGCTTCGCAAAAACCGCTCAAACACAGGTCATTTGGGCCGAACCCGTCTTCCCCACCGAAAATGACGCTGTCACTATTTATTTCGATGCAACGCAAGGGACGGGTGGCCTCGCCAACTGCAATTGCGATGTTTTCCTGCACACGGGCGTCATCACGAGCCAGAGCACGGGGTCTAGCGATTGGAAATACGTCGTCACTTCATGGGGCCAAGCCAATGCGGCCTGGAAAATGACCCCGGTCAGCGGCCAGCCCAATGTTTACAGCTATAATATCACGCCGAACATCCGCCAATATTATGGGGTGTCGAACGCCAATGAAATCATTGAAAAAATGGCTTTTGTGTTCCGCAACGGAACCGGCTCCTTGGAGGGCAAGGACACAGGCGGGGCGGACATTTTCTACGATGTTGCGCCAGCGAACCAAGGCTTCAATATGACGCTCATTGCGCCAACGGCGCAAACGGTTTTTACGTCCATCGGTGCTGTGATAAACATTCAAGCGGCTGCTTCGCAATCGGCGGAGTTCAGCATAATTGACAATGGGGTGGCCATCGTGGCGGGCAGCGGCAGCTCGCTCAATTACAACCTGAACGTGAGCAGCGGCGGCGTTCACGAAGTGGAGGTCATTGCCGACAACGGCACGGAGACGGTCAGCCGTTCGTTCACTTACCTCGTGCCTTCTTCGTCCGTGCAGCAGGCATTGCCGCAAGGCACCGATTTGGGCATCAATTACCTCTCCGACACGCAGGTGCGGTTGGCTTTTTATGCCCCCGGCAAGAGCTTTGCCTACCTCCTCGGCGATTTCAACGATTGGCAGTTCAGCAACGACTACCAGATGAAACGCACGCCCGACGGCACCACTTGGTGGATTGACGTAGCCGGCCTCACCCCCAGTAAATACTATGCTTTTCAGTACGTGACCGATGGTGACATCCGCATCGGTGACCCCTACAGCAACCTCGTGCTCGACCCCTCCAACGACCAGTACATCCCCACTACCACTTGGCCAAACCTGCCACCGTACCCGGTGGGCAAAACTTCGGGAATCGCCTCCTTGCTGCGCACCGCCGAACCCGCCTTTGCTTGGCAAAACGATAACTACGACCGCCCCGAAAAAGACGAACTTATTATTTATGAAATGCTGATTCGGGACTTTACAAAGGTGCAGAACTACCAAACCCTGCTCGATACTTTAGATTATCTGGAGCGCCTCGGCGTCAACGCCATTGAACCGATGCCCATCAATGAATTCGACGGGAACCTGAGCTGGGGCTATAACCCGACCTACCACTATGCCTTGGACAAATATTACGGCACGCCCGAATCGTTCCGAAAACTGGTGGACGCCTGCCACGAGCGGGGCATCGCCGTCATTCTGGATGTGGTTTTCAACCATGCGCACGAGAAAAACCCGCTCTGCATGTTGTATTGGGACAATGCCAACTTCCGCCCCGCTGTTGACAACCCTTGGCTGAACCCAACGGCCAAGCACGATTTCAGCGTGTTTTATGATTTCAACCATGAAAGCCCCGCCACCAAGTTTTATGTGAAAAAAGTGCTCCGCCACTGGCTCAACGACTACCACGTGGATGGCTTCCGTTTTGACCTCTCGAAGGGCCTCACGCAGAACACTAGCGGGCCGTGGGACGCCGGGGCTTATGATGCCACCCGCATTGCCACTATCAAGGATTATGCGGATGCCATCTGGGCCGAAGACGCTGGGGCATACGTGATTTTGGAGCATTTTGCTGCCAATACCGAGGAGGAAGAACTGAGCGATTACGGCTGTATGCTTTGGGGCGGCGCTGGCATCAGCAACCAGTTCCTCGAAGCCTCGATGGGCTTTACCAGCAACTTCACGGGTGCCAGCTACAAGACCAAGGGCTGGGACGACCCGCACCTCATCGCCTATATGGAGAGCCACGATGAGGAGCGCATGATGTACAAAAACATCACCTTCGGCAATGCCTCCACCCCCGGCTACAACGTGCGCAACCTTTCAACAGCGCTGGACCGGGCCGAGCTGACGAGCGTGTTTTACCTCAGCATACCCGGCCCAAAAATGCTTTGGCAGTTCTTCGAAACAGGCTATGATTTCTCCATCAACCGCTGCGAAGATGGCACGGTGAACAACGCCTGCCGCCTTTCGCCGAAGCCCGTGCGCTGGGACTATATGGCCAACCCCGACCGGGTGGACCTCTGGAACGTGGTGCGCCGGATGAACTGGTTGCGCAGCAATTATGAGACCTTCCGCACGACCGATTTTGTGATGAACGTCAATGGTTTCCAGAAAACGATTCAATTGAACGATGCCGATATGAATGTGGATGTGCTGGGCAATTTCAGCGTGAGCACCAATAACGTCACGCCCAATTTTCAGCACACGGGCTGGTGGTACGAGTACTTCACGGGCGACAGCTTGAACGTGGAGAACGTGGCCTCGCCGCTCAGTTTTGCCCCCGGCGAATACCGCCTTTATTCCGATAAAAAACTGACGCCACCGAGCCTTTACACCGATGCGGAGACGCTGCCGACCCAAGGTTTCGACTGGGCCATTTCACCGAACCCGACCAGCGGCGCCGTGACGGTTGATTTGTTTTTGGAAAAAAATGCGGTGGTCAGCCTCAGCATTTTGGACGTGCAGGGTAGGGTAGTGGCCGATTTTGGCACTGCCGAACTGTTGGCTGGCCAGCACCGGATGCAGGAGCAATTGGCCGTCAAGGCTGGGCTTTATTTTCTGCGTTTGAACGTGAATGGCAGCGTGAGCGTGCGAAAATTGGTGGTGGAATAACAATCTTACCCCAATATTTGAAGGCTCTGGTAAATGAAAATATAATGCGAAACCGTGCCGCCCAGTACGAAGCAATGCCAGATGGCGTGGCAGTATTTCACGTGACTTTTCAAGTAAAATAATACCCCTACCATATAACTGATGCCGCCAATGGCAATCCACCAAAGCAGCGAGGCGGGTACGTTCTGCATCACGGGTTTGGCGATGAAGACAATCATCCAGCCCATCAGGATGTACAATATCAACGACAAATACCCGAATTTGCCAGTGAAAAACAATTTGAACACCGTGCCTATCGCCACCATTCCCCACATGACGCTCAGGAACACAACGGCATCTGAATGTGGTAAATACTTAACAACCAATGGCGTATAAGTGCCTGCTATCAGGAAATAAATGCTGATATGGTCGAGGATGAGGAACCAATCCTTGATTTTTTCATGCCGAATTGCGTGGTACAAAGTGGAGCTGGCATACACCATCAACATTCCGAAACCAAATACAAGCGCTGCCAAAAACAACCCAGTGCTATTGGACTTCAAGGCATTGTTCAGCAAAATGGGCATGGCAATGATGCAGAACAATAAGCCCAGGCCGTGGGTGATGGCATTGGCAAGTTCTTGCTGTCGGGTGGCGGTGTATTCGGTCATTTTTGTTGACGGTTGATAAAAATTACACAGCTTTTTCCAACCGCTTGTTCATCACCGCAAACCAAAGCGGCGGCACGAGCGCCATCAGCACGCTGCCGGGGTAGCCGAGGGGTAGCTGTGGACTTTCGTCAATATGCCTTAGCACTTGGTATTTGCGGGTGGACTTATAATGGTGGTCGCTATGGCGGGTTAATTCAAAGAGGAAAATACGGCCCATTTCATGGTCGCTGTTCCAGGAATGTTTGGGCAGCACAGGCTCCGGTTTGCCATTGGATAATATATTTCTGCGCAAGCCATAATGCTCCACATAATTTATTATTTCCAAGAGCAAAATTCCGATAAACGCAATGGCGACAGCGAATGGCAGCATGTTTAATCCGAATAAATAAACCACGGCAATTAAATATAAAGCCTGATATATGGTGAATCGAATCATCTCATTTTGCCATGAAATAAATGGCTTCCCATCCCGACGAAGGCGGTCGGCCTCCAGCTTCCAAGCGCCCATATATTGCCCAATAACCGAGCGGAAAAAGAAGCCGTAAACCATTTCGTTTTTACGGGCAGTGGCTGGGTCGGCATCCGTGGAGACGTTCTTATGGTGGCCCCGGTTGTGCTCGATGAAGAAATGCTGGTACAATACCAACAGCAGCCCCGCCTTGGCAAAAAACTGCTCCAATTTCCCAGGGCGGTGCCCAAGTTCGTGAGACACGTTGATGCCCGTTGCGCCCAGCACGATGCCGATGCTCAGGGTCAGCCCTATGAGTTCGTTGGTGGTGAGTGCCACAGTTTTCACTGTATCCAAATAAAAATAAGTGAGCGCAAAGCAAATGGGCGCACAAATGAATAGCAGCAGGTCGAAAAACAGTCGTTTGGAGCGGCTGTCTTCCACCTCCGTTGGCACATTCGCCGTGGATGCTGGCAGCACCGCATCCAGCACGGGGATGAAGACAAAGGCTACCACAACCGTCAGCCAAGACCACGCAGCTTGCCACTCAATGGCCAACCAACCAGAAAGTGGGATGATGTAAGCAAGCAGGTATTTTGCGTCTTTCATATCACAAGTTCAATTTTTATTGACATTTTTTTCATCCCTCATCCCTCATCCCTCATCCCTCATCCCTCATCCCTCATCCCTCATCCCTCATCCCTCATCCCTCATCCCTCATCCCTCATCCCTCATCTGGCATGCCCCCTCCGCAATAGCTGTAAAGCTCATTGCGAAGGTAAAAAGTTAAACACAAATGGCCTTGGATTCCCAACTAGGGTATCCAAAGCCATTTGCGAAGCATCCAATTAGGATATTGTAAAAATCGAAGGATTGCATTGGGCAAAGTTCTAACATTCTGAGAACATTTCCCTATTCCTGTATCGTCTTTAAATAAGCGGTGATATGGTCAATTTTTGACTGCAATACCTTGTCGTCGGTGATGCCTTCTGTTTTCTTGAAAGCCTCCCACCAAGCAGGCATATCGGTGGTGCTGTGGCCGGGCACTTTTTCCACGCCAGCAATGATTTTCGAGATTTCGGCATCGGGAAAAACACCGTTGCGGCGCTGGGCAATCTGGCGCAGGTTTTTGGGCGGTGGGTTCATCATGCTGGCCATTTGGCTCTGGCCATCCCCGTTTTCACCATGACAGGTCGTGCAATACGATTTGAACCATTCTTCACCTTCGGCGATGCCTTCTTTTTTCTCGGGGGAACAGCTGATTGCGATTGCAACCAAAGCGACTGCGAACAGTGCTGCTGGAAGGAAGCGACCCGGTGATGACCAAAATTGATGACTGCTTTTCATGGACTGCGGATTTTAGTGGTAGGATATTGTTTTGCCGATGGCAACTCAGGCCATCTAACTCCCTGCAAGTTTAGCGGCAATGCGCAAAATCAGCGGTGATTATGGTCAATGGAAAAGCTGCCTTTTGGCAATGAACGGGCTTTGCGGCGCAATAAAACCTCAATATGCAACCATATTAGGCTCCTAGAGGTGCGGTAAGGCTGGCCATGACGTAGATTAGATTACCTTTAACGATGAACCAAAAATTCGAGGCCATTGTCGAGGGTATCATCACCGACAAGTTTGCCACCTCCGAAGATTTTTTTGATGAAAAACTCATAGCATCGCTCCGCAAAAACCTCATTGGCCGAAAGGCCAACGACCAAATGCACCAAGCAGGCATTGGCCGACAGGCCAGCTCCCAGCAAAACCTCCAAGTGCGAGGAGACGTGATTTCATGGCTGGAAGGAGATACCACCGACTTGGCAGAAAGGGCGTTCTTCGATGCCATCGAGGCGTTTTACCGCTACCTCAACCACACCTGCTACACTGGCATCAACGGCAGCGAATTCCACTATGCGCTCTACGAACCGGGCAGCTTTTACAAGCGCCACCTCGACCGTTTCAAGCACGATTCGGGTCGGCAGATTTCCGTAATTACCTACCTAAACGATGACTGGGTGGATGGCGATGGCGGCGAACTGGTACTTTACCTCGATAGTGGCGAAAAGACCATCCGCCTCAAGCCGGGTAGGGCCGTTTTTTTCAAAGCCGACGAAATAGAACACGAGGTAAAAGTGGCCCACCGTGGCCGGATGAGCATAGCAGGCTGGCTGCTGCGGCTGTGATTTTTTGGGTTGATAATGGTTGATAATGGTTTATAAGGGTTTGACTCGTCCTAAAATAGCTTTACACTAAACCGTGTAAAATTGTGACAGGACAAATCAAGAAAAACAAGTCCCGCAACCGCTACGCTGACGAACTCAAGCGCAAGATAGCGAAGGAGTACCTTTCTG
>JADLHE010000197.1 GCA_020848965.1 Saprospiraceae bacterium | reverse complement strand
GTCGGCGTGCTGAAAGTGCTGGAAGAAGCGGGTATCCGCATTGACTATATCGGCGGGGCGAGCATGGGTGCCATTGTGGGCGGCCTCTACGCCAGTGGTTGGTCGGCTGCGGAGCTGGACAGCATTTTGCGCAGCACGGATATGTCGGCCTTGCTTTCCGACCAGATTCCGAGGGAGGTCACGCCCGTTTTTGATAAATTCAATGGGGAAAAATATGCCTTTACTTTATCGGTAAAAGACGGCAAAGTAGGGCTGCCCTTGGCTTTTTCGGATGGCCAATTGGTCTTTGATATGCTCAGCAAACTAACGGCACGTGCGGCCTATGTGACCGATTTCAGCCAGCTTCCCATCCCGTTTTTTTGCACGGGCACCGATGTGAGCACCGGCGAGAGCATCCTACTCGAACAGGGCAGTTTGCCCTTGGCAATGAGGGCTAGTGGCGCTTTCCCTGGCTTGATGTCGCCCGTGGAAATCAACTACCGCTTGCTTTCCGATGGCGGCATCGTGAACAATTTCCCAGCGAAGGAGGTGAAGGACAGGGGCATGGACATCGTGATTGGGGTGAACGTGGAGGAAGGGTTGTACGGCCGCAATGAACTGACTTCCCTCGAA
Source organism: Saprospiraceae bacterium (assembly GCA_020848965.1). Taxonomy (GTDB): domain Bacteria; phylum Bacteroidota; class Bacteroidia; order Chitinophagales; family Saprospiraceae; genus UBA6168. The sequence goes on along the minus strand of JADLHE010000197.1, from coordinate 1,955 downwards.
AAACTGATTACGCAAATCGGTTCGTTTCAGATGAACTCAAAATCGGTGGAGCAACTGCCCTTTTGCGAAGTGCTTATTTGCCCGGGCGTGGTGGGCGTTGGCCTCACCGATTTTGAACTGATGGATACCCTCATCAACCGGGGCGAGCGGTCGGCAAGGGAGCTTTGGGAGGTGCTCACGGCCATTGCGGAGCGACAAAAAAAATCGCCAAGCCCCGTGCGCAGCCTGCCGACGCCCATCGTCAACCCTTGGGAATTCGACACGGTGGTGGTGGTAAAAGGGCCGGGTGTGAACCGGAACGTGGTGCTCCGCAATTTCCCAAGAGCGCTGCCGGGCCTTTGTCCTGAATCGGATTTCTACCAAGGCTTGACCAATCTCTACGGCTCCGGCGCTTACGATTTCATTGATTATCAATTCTTTAGGACGGAAGATGACCGCTATGGCCTGCGCCTGAAACCGCATGTTCGTCGGGGCTTCGACCGCCGCTTCCGGGCTGCCCTGCACTACGACAACGAGTACCGGAGCAGTGTGCTGCTGAACGCCACTTTTCAGGATATTTTGATAAAAAACTCCATTGCCTCGCTCGATTTAATCCTCGGCGACAAGTTCCGCTACAATTTCTACTACTACCTCGACCGTGGTGCGCTGCCCGATTTTGGGATGAACAGCCGTTTGAATTTCAACAATGTTCGCTTCCGGTTGCCCGACCCGATTCTGCTGCCGGATTCCAGCACGATTGACCGTTTGGTGTTCAGTTTTCTGGATTTCAGCAACGAGGCTTACACCCATCTTTATGCGGGCAACGACTATGCTTTTGGCTTGGGCTTCGAGGTGAAATACTACAAGTTCAGCACCGACCAAGTGAGCGGCAACGTGGAGGATGCGCCTTTTTTCGATGAAAAAGGGCTTTACCTCACGGCCTCCACTTTCTTCAAAAAAGACAGCCGAGACCGCCGTTATTTCCCACGAAATGGCATCCTTACTACGTTGTTTGGAAGGGTAGTCTTCCCCGCCGCAGTTTTTTCTGGGGAAGAGGAGTCTTTGGGCAAATTTAGCTATAATCTCGACCTTAACTTTCTCGCAGTCAAGGAGTTATCTGAGCGGCAAACAGGAGGTGCAGCTATCACGGTAGGTGGCCTTTTGGGTGAAAAAGCTTCGCCCTACCGATATTATATTGGTGGAAATAATCTAAACCTCATCAATAATTTCAAGCCATTTATCGGGCTGAGCCTGGGCGAATTTGCGGCTACCCGTTTGGCGCAGACCCAGCTTTATTGGCAGCGCCGATTTTTCAAGAACCAATACCTGACCATCAGTGGGAATGCCGCCTTTATGAAGAATGCCTTCGAGTCGGGCAATCGGGCCATTTACAGCATTGGCCTGGGTTATGGCATTGACACCGTGCTAGGCCCGATTGAATTGACCTACGGCCAATCGAACGAAGGGGCGGCCTTGTACTTTAATTTAGGGTACTGGTTTTAGTCCTTTTTCACAAACTCATCCGTGAAATGTGCCCGGTGCTTGGGTTGCTCGAACTTGGCCGCATTGTATTGCTGTGAGCCGCCCCTTGGGATGGAAAGCGATGCCCACGAACTATCTTTTGCCATTTTGCCGATAAAGACAATTTGCCCGATATGGTAGGGGTAATGTGCCAATTGCCGATTGATGGCCTCCACGATGCTATGCCCTTGGTTTCGGATATAGATGATGGTGTCAATGTTCTCCGAATTGACGGAATCCAGCGCTTGGAAGAGGCAGGCCCAGCCTTCGTTCCATTTTTGGAGCAGCTCAGTGCGGCTCGTCAGGTCGTTCTCAAATTCGGCCTCTCTTTGCCGCCATTCCTTCTCGCCATCGGAGGTCAGGAAGTCGGTCCAACGGCTGAGCATATTGCCCCAAAGGTGCTTGACAATGGTGGCAATGCTGTTGCTTTCCGGGTTGAACTGCCAGAAAAGCTG
>JADLHE010000196.1 GCA_020848965.1 Saprospiraceae bacterium | reverse complement strand
TGATAAGAATCCGCTGTTATTAAATCCCCATTTGCGTTGAACTCCTTCAGCAATATTTTGGAAGAGTCAATTTCTTGTGAGGTAGCGTTAAAATACCTTGAAACTGCAAGCACATGTACCCCACCTGATAGGCGTGGTATTGAATGGGTGACGAAAGATGTAGGATTATTTGGGGACTGATAGGCGAAATACTTAATCCATCCTTGTCCCATCATTCCCACTGCTCCGAACAGTGCCAGTGTCATCAAAAAGAATTTCATCCTTTTCATAGCCTTTACTTTTAAAAAATTAAAGTCAACATTGAGCGATTTCATATTCCCAGAATTTTAAGTCATGTACCACAATCTGCGGCATGCTACAAAAGTGCAGCAAGGCAACCACCCGTACAAAAACAAATAAACCCTTCTTTCACGAAAAATAAAATCTATTTTTGCATTATAATTTTGATTATCAACCTTTTAAATCAAAAATATCTCACAAAAAAAGCCATTTCCATGCACGACTCCCGCCTCGTAGAAATGCTAAGAACCCTCTCGCCAGCCGAAATCAAGGAACTGGACAAATGGCTGCGCTCCCCTTTCGCCAACCAGCGGGAAGAAGTGGTGCGGCTGTTCGGCTACCTCGTTGACAAGTTGGATTCGGCCAAGGCAGCAGCTTTGAAGAAGGAAGTTGTGCATAAAAAACTCTTCCCCGGCGAGGCATTCGACGAGAAGCGGATGGCCTATACCATGTCCCGGCTGAACCTAGCGGCGCAGTCGTGGCTGGTATTTGCGGAGCAACAAAGCGGTGGCGAGGCGGCCTACCGGCTGCAACTGGCGAAGGCGCTGCGCAAACGGGGATTGGAGCAGCAGTCGGAGCGGGAACTGCGGCTGGCCGAGGCGGCGCTGCAAGCACAACCGCACCGCAACATGGACTTCCACCAACTCAGCCACCAATTGCACTTGGAGCGCTACGAGTCCAGCGCCAGCCGGCAGCGCACCGCCGCCCGAAGTTTTCAGGAGTGGTCGGATGAGGAGTCCATCGTTTTTGCCGCCAAAAAACTGAAGCAGGCGAGCACGGCGCACCTGCACAAAGCCATCTCCGAGGCCAATTTGCAGATTGATTTCCTGGAGGAGGTACTGGCCTTCGTCGAGCAACGACAACTGATGAATCTGCCAGCCGTCGGCATCTATTACCTCGGCTACAAGGCCATGACGGAGGAGGAGCCCGGGGCGTGGTTCGGGCAGTTGCGGGAGGCCATGCGACGGCATTTCCAGCAGTTCCCGAAGGCCGAGATGCGGGACATCTACCTGCTGGCCGTGAACTATTGCATCCGCCAAATCAATACCCGGCAGCAGGGCGAGGAGCAGGTGTTTTTCCTGCGCCAAGTGTTCGATTTATACACCGAAGGGCTTGACAATGAGGTATTTATCGAAAATGGCGTGCTCTCCCGTTTCACCTATAAGAACATTGCCAACGCTGGGTTGGGCCTCAAGGCATTCGATTGGGTGGAGGCGTTTTTGCACCAATACAAGGAAAAAGTGGAGGCCCCGCACCGGGAGAGCGCCTACCTTTTCAACCTCGCCTCGCTTTACTTCCGTAAGCCCGACTACGACCGGGCGCTGGAGCTGCTCACCCGTGCCGAGTTCGACGACGTGCTGCACAACCTCGATGCCCGCCGGATGCTCCTTCGCATCTATTTCGACCGGGGCGAACTCGATGCCTTGGAGTCCCTGCTGGATAGTTTCACCATTTTTTTGCGCAGGCGCAAAGACGTGGGCTACCTCCGCCAGAACTACCTGAACCTCATCCGTTTCACCAAAAAACTGCTGCAAACGCCCGCCTCGGAGCGGGCAGCACGAGAAAAATTGCGCAGCGAAATCATGGATTGCAAGGCGCTGGCGGAAAGGGAGTGGTTGTTGGGACGGATTTGACTCGACCTCATTTCAAATCCACCACCACCTGCAACTCCGCAAAACGGACCTTGCTTTGAATGTCTTCGCCGGATTTGTAAAAATCGTTGAGGGGCTGGTGCAGGCCAAGCCGGAACTCCAGCCATTGGCGGGGCGACCAGTGCAGGTTGGCTTGCGAGGTGAGCAGGAAATGGTTGTGCTCGAATTCGTCGGTGTCGTTACCTCCAGCAATGGTGCCATTGAAATCAATATTGCTACGGTCTATAGGGAGCATATAATTGGCTTGTGCGCCAATGGAAGCGCCCCATTTTTTGCCAAAATGAAGACCCGCTTGCAATGGAAGCCCAAAGGAGAAGACTGAAAGTTGGTAAACCCTTGTACGAGCCTCCGTGGGCATACCATTGATAATTACCACCGTCGTTTTGGGGTGAACGTAACTTAAAGCGCAACCCCTTATGCTTAAACCCGACTCCACGAACCACTTCCCAAAGTCTTTCTGTACCCAAACGCCCATTGACGCACCCGGCTGAGCTTCCACTTTTTTAGTAGTAGTAACTGGGCCGGGGGAGATATTAATAGTGCCATTGGGCGTGAACACAAGATGCTGTTGTTCTGTGATCACCACCTCGCCAAAAGTGTAGTTCACCCCGCCAAAGGGCCTGATTTTCAAGCCTTGTGCAAAGGAGCCGAGCGCCATCAGGCAGCAAGCGAGTAGTAGAAAGTTGCGATTTTTCATGCGTGTAGCAATAAGTTGATGATTAGGTTCCGTAAAGATAGCACCAGCGCCCAAGCTTGCGTTCGGTCCAAAGTTTTTTTTGATAGTCGCTAATTTTGTTTATATTTTTTGCCAAAAAACTTAAACAAAAATCAAAACCCTCTGTTCCACCCCTGTTTTTCACCAAACGCAAAACAGGATTGTGGCAAAAAAAGTAATCGTCATTGGTTCGGGGTTTTCAGGTTTGGCCACAGCTAGCTGTTTGGCCAAGCGGGGATTTGACGTGACCATTTTGGAAAAAAACACCGAGCCGGGAGGCCGTGCCCGCAAGTTCGAAACAGCGGGTTTCACTTTCGACATGGGGCCAAGCTGGTATTGGATGCCAGAGGTCTTCGAGGAATACTTCAATCTATTCGGAAAACGAGCCGCCGATTATTACAAGCTCGTGCGGCTCGACCCATCTTACCGTATATTTTTTGGGAAAAACGATGAGTTGAACGTGCCCGCTGGCGTGGAGGCGCTTTGCGAAATGTTCGAGCGGGAAGAGCCGGGCAGCAGCGTGAAGCTGCGCAAATTTCTGGACGAAGCAAAATACAAATACGAAGTGGGCATGGGCGAGTTCGTGCGTAAGCCGAGCCTGTCCATCCTTGAATTTGCTGACCTGCGCATCTTGGCCAGCATGTTCCGCTTGCAGATGTTCAGCTCGCTGTCGTCGCATGTACGTTCGCTTTTCAAGAGCCGAAAATTGATAGAACTGCTCGAATTCCCGGTGCTGTTCCTCGGTGCCACACCCGAAAACACCCCTGCCATGTACAGCCTGATGAACTACGCCGATATGGCGCTCGGCACTTGGTACCCGATGGGCGGCATGACCAAGATTATAGAAGGTATGGTTTCGCTCGCTGAGGAACTGGGTGTGAAAATCCGGCTCGGCGAGGAGGTTCGGCAGATTCATGTGCCAAACGGCCATGCCACCAAGGTCATCACCGACAAGGGCGAATATGCCGCCGATGTGGTCGTGGGTGGGGCCGACTACCACCACGTCGAGCAAAACCTGCTGGATGAGCGGGTGCGCCAATACGACGCTAAATATTGGGACAAACGGGTGATGGCTCCTTCCAGCCTGCTGTTTTACCTGGGCATCAACAAGCGCCTCAAGGGCATCCTGCACCACAACCTTTTCTTCGACAAGGATTTCAAAAAACATGCGGTCGAGATTTACGACCAGCCTGCTTGGCCGACCGAGCCGCTGTTCTATGTCTGCGCACCGAGCGTGACCGACCCAGCAGTGGCACCGGAGGGCTGCGAGAACCTATTCGTGCTCATCCCCCTCGCCCCTGATTTGGAGGACACGGAGGAGATGCGGGAACGCTACTACCACATGGTCATGCAGCGCCTCGAAGATTTGACGGGCCAAAGCATTCGGGATGCTGTGGTCTATAAGCGCTCGTTTGCCCACAACGATTTCAAGGCGGACTATCATGCATTCAAGGGCAATGCTTATGGCCTCGCCAATACGCTGCTGCAAACCGCCTTTTTGAAACCAAGAATCAAAAGCAAGAAAGTAAGCAACCTTTACTATACTGGCCAACTCACTTCCCCCGGCCCCGGCGTTCCGCCGTCGCTGATTTCGGGGCAAGTGGTGGCGGAATTGATTGCGAAGGAGGTTTGAGTTTCGAGTTTTGGGTTTCGAGTTGGCTGCTCGAACTCAAAACTCGAAACACGAAACTCAGAACTAACCTATTGCCAGCTATGCTTAATCTGTACAACACCACCTGCCAAGAGTGCAGCCAGCTCATCACGAAGCGGTACAGCACTTCGTTTTCGATGGGCATCCGGGCTTTCGACCCGAACATCCGAATGCCTATCTATGCCATTTATGGCTTCGTGCGCTTCGCCGACGAGATTGTGGACACCTTCCACGGCTACCCAAAAGCGGATTTGCTGGAGCGTTTTCGGCAGGATACCTACACAGCCATTGCCGAAGGCATCAGCCTGAACCCCGTGTTGCATGCCTTTCAGGAGGTAGTGCACCGTTACGGCATCGAACAAGAACTGATTGATGCTTTTTTGGACAGCATGGAGATGGACTTGCACCATACTTTTTACGGCAGCGAGCTGTACGAAAAATACATCTACGGCTCGGCAGAGGTGGTGGGTCTGATGTGCCTCCGGGTGTTCACGGATGGCAACCGGGAACAGTACGAATACCTGAAAGCGCCCGCCCGCAGCTTGGGTGCGGCCTTTCAGAAAATCAATTTCCTGCGTGACCTCAAAAGCGATTTCGATGACCGTGGCCGGGTCTATTTCCCCGGTGTGGACTTCACGAACTTCACGCCTGAGGACAAAAAGCAAATTGAAATCGAAATCAAAAAAGACTTCGACGACGCCTATATCGGTATCGTACAGTTGCCAAAGAGCGCCCGGTTCGGCGTGTACTTGGCTTATGTTTACTACCTAAATTTGTTCAAGAAAATCCGCCGCACGGCTGCCGCAAAGGTGAAGGAGCAGCGTATCCGGGTAAACGACGGCAAGAAAATCTACCTACTTTGCAGCTCGGCAGTGCGGATGAGTTTGAATATGTTATAAGGATTGAAGGATTGAATGACTGAAGGATTGAAGGCAGGGCCAGATTCCTTCAATCCTTCAATCCTTCAGCCATTCAATCCTTCATAAAATGGTACTCAACAATATCCTAATCACACTCGCCGCCGTGGGCGGCATGGAGTTCGTGGCGTGGTTCGCCCATAAGTACATCATGCATGGCTTCGGCTGGAAATGGCACGAAGACCACCACCGACCCGACTTCAAGGAAGGGCGATGGTTCGAGAAGAACGACCTGTTTTTCCTCGTCTTCGCAACGCCCGGCATTACCTGCATTTTGCTCGGCACCTTCACGGTGCATACCTGGCTGTTCTTTATCGGGTTGGGCATCACGATTTATGGGGCGATTTACTTCCTCATCCACGATGTTTATATCCACCAGCGGTTCTCGTGGTTCCGTCAATTGGACTCGAAGTACAGCCGGGCCATCCTGCGGGCGCACGGGGCGCACCATGCCAATCAGGGCAAGCACGAATGCGAGTCGTTCGGGCTGCTGGTGGTCAACCCCAAGTATTTCAAGAAGCGGAGCGAGTGGCGAAAAGCCTAGCTTTTTGTTGATTTACAACCAAAAAACGCCAGTGCCCTTGTTGGATGCTGGCGTTTTTTTTTATTTGTATTGCATTTCCGTTCCCTACTTTTACGGCCTACCATTCAACCTCTTCAATTATATGGACAGAGTCTTTTGGATAATAATGGCCTTTTTGGCGGGAGCTATTTTGCCGTTTCAAGCGGGGCTAAACACGAAGCTGGGTAAGGCTGTCGAAAGCCCCGGCTATGCCTCCCTGCTCTCTTTTGTGGTGGGCATGTTAGGCCTGCTGGTGTACTTGGTGCTTACCCGGCAGACGGTGTCGTGGTCGGGCATTAAGGAAGCACCAGCACATGTTTGGTTGGGTGGCCTGATGGGCGCCTTCTATGTGACGACCATTATTTTGGCCTTCCCGAAACTGGGACCTGGCCTGACCTTCGGCTTGGTGGTGGCGGGCCAGATGATTTTTTCCGTCGTGCTGGAACACAACAACATCCTCGTTGCGCAGCAAAGCCCGGTCAACCTGATGAAAATCCTTGGGATTGCGCTGGTGATTGCAGGCGTGGTCATCATTCGGAAATATTGACGCCAAGAATCTCAAAAACAGCTTGCCCATTACTTCATAAAATACACTTCTTAGCTACTTTTACCCCCTTCAAAAACAAACAAGCCAGCGTCCATGACAGACTACAAGAATCCGCACCTCCTCCTCGAAACCGCCGACCTCGAATCCGGTGAAATCACTTGGCGCAGTCCCAGCAACCTCGCCATCGTGAAATATTGGGGCAAATACGGCCAGCAAATGCCCAAAAACCCCTCGCTGAGCATGACCTTGAGCAGCAGCTTCACGGAAACCCTGCTCGAATACCGCCCACGGGAAACGAGCGAGACGGGCATTTCATTGGAGTTTTTCTTTCACGATGAACCCAACGAGCCTTTCCGTGAAAAACTGGTGAAATACCTTGAGAGCGTCACGGATATTTTCCCCTTCCTGAAGCAGCTCGACCTCACGATATACAGTGGCAATTCCTTCCCGCACTCGGCGGGCATTGCCTCCTCGGCCTCGGCCATGAGTGCATTGGGGCTTTGCCTTTGCTCCTTGGAGCACGAACTTTTCGGCACCTTGGACGACGATGCGGCCTTCGACCGCAAAGCCAGCTACGTGGCGAGGCTGGGGTCGGGCAGCGCCTGCCGCTCCATTTTCCCCACGGCAGCCCTTTGGGGCGAAACGGGCGAGGTGAAAGGCTCCTCCGACCTCTTTGCGGTGCCAATGGGCGACGAGGTTCACACGGTTTTCACCAACCTGCACGACGATATTCTGATTGCCAGCAAAGCTGCCAAAAGCGTGAGCAGCCGGGCCGGGCACGGCCTGATGGAAGGTCACCCCTTCGCCGAAGCCCGCTATGCCGATGCCAAACGCAACCTCCACCAACTCATTTCCGCCATGCGCAGCGGCGATTTGGAAGCGTTTGGGCGCATCGCAGAGAACGAAGCGCTCACACTTCACGGCCTGATGATGAGCAGCAACCCGTCTTATATCTTGTTGAAACCCAATACTTTGGAAATGATTGAGCGCCTGCGGCAATACCGGGAAGAGACGAAACACCCGGTCTATTTCAGCTTGGACGCCGGGCCAAACCTGCACGTGCTATATCCAGAAGACATTATCCACGATGTTCGGGGCTTCATCGAAGAAGAACTGAAGCCGCTCTGCGAAGGCGGCACCTACTTGGAAGATTGGGCAGGCGACGGGCCAGTACAGGTTTAAAATAGGCTCAGCCCTGCAAGTACACCACGTATTTTTCCTTAAAATACTCCTCTTCAAAAAAATCGGAGACCGGGGTGGTTTCCACGTATTCGCCCTTGGGCAATTCCTTTATTTCCGCCCGTATATTGCCGCCCTTGAGGGCAATGAGGCCATTGGGAACCGGGTGCGATTCCTTGGTCTTAAGCAGCCTTGGCACCGTCCAATGGCGCAGTTGGTTCAGCTCCGCAACGGCCCTTGTCACCACAAAATCGTAGCGGGCATTTTTCAGTTCCTCTGCCCGCACCTGCTGTGCCGTGGCATTCGTCAGCCCCAATTGCTCAATGACGTCCTGCACCACTTTAATCTTCTTCATCATGCTATCAATGAGGTGAAAACGCACCTCCGGCATGAGGATGGCGAGCGGGATACCGGGAAAGCCGCCGCCCGTGCCCACGTCCACAATCTCAGCGCCCGGCCTGAACTCCATCAGCTTCGCAATGGTCAATGAATGCAGCACGTGGTGCTCGTACAGGTGGTCAATGTCCTTCCGGGAAATGAGGTTCACCTTGGCGTTCCAGTCCCGGTAGATGCCGTCCAAGGCGGCGAACCGCTGGCGCTGCTCGTCGGAGAGGTTGGGGAAGTATTTTTCTATCAGTTCCATGAAAAAAACATCATTTCTTTTTTGTTGGCGGCCTATGGCCGCCAACAAAAAAGA
>JADLHE010000195.1 GCA_020848965.1 Saprospiraceae bacterium | reverse complement strand
GGCGGAGCCTATACACGGGATTCGTTTTATTTCAAAATGAACCCGTTCAGCTTCAATAGTTTGGACAAATTCACCCAAGATGCCGTCCATTTCAAAGGCAAGATGTACACCACCGACATCTTCCCAGTTTTTGATGAAACCTTGGTGATTCGGGAGGACACTTCGCTTGGTTTCCAAACCAAAACACCCAGTGAAGGATATGCGAACTACAAAGGCAAGGGCAAGTACGTGGGTGCCATTGACATGAGCAATAAAGGGCTTTTAGGCAAAGGCACGGTCAGCTATTTGGGTGCAAAAATTGACTCAGATGACCTTATTTTCAAGCCCCAGCAGTTGACCGGAAGCGCAGAACGCTTTGATTTAGAGGAAGATAGAAAAGGGGAAGTGCCCCACCCGCAGGTGCGGGGTTTTGACGTGAAACTGGATTGGCGCCCCTATAAGGATAGCATGTACGTGAACTCGAAAGAGGCGCCTTTTGAATTGTACAAAGAAGGTCGGCATACGTTGAAAGGCACCCTTATCCTCACGCCGGGCGGTTTGAAAGGAAAGGGGCTTTTTGATTGGGACAAGGCCAGCATGACCTCAAAACTGATAAGCTTTGGTGCTTATTCCGCAAAATCGGATACCACGGATTTAAAAATTAAAGCATTGGATGCCGACGCCATCGCACTCTCCACGAATAACCTGAATGCGGATGTTGATTTTGATAAGCAAATGGGTGTTTTCAAGGCCAACGCTGAGTTTTTGACCACCACATTGCCATACAACCAATACGTAACCACCTTCAACGAATTCGATTGGGACATGGCCAAAGAAACCGTGACCTTCCGAGCGACGGAGGGCAAAACGGGGGGCTTTACCTCCATCCACCCCGACCAAGATTCGCTTTATTTTTCGGGGCAAAAAGCACTCTATGACTTGAAAACCAACTTGTTGAAAGTGGGTGGTGTTCCCTATATTTTCGCTTCGGATGCTTTGATTTACACGGAAACGGGAGATATTGAAGTGGCGGCTGGCGGTGTGATTGGCGAGCTAAAAAATGCAAAAATCGTTGCAGACACGACCAGTAAATACCACGTCATCAATCGGGCAACGGTGAACGTTTTGGGTAAAAAAGAGTACCGTGCCAAAGGCTTTTATGAGTACAATATCGGGGACAAAAAACAGGAAATTGAGTTTGCTGAAATCTTGGGCACTAGGGTAGGAGAGGGCAACCATGCCACCAAAAAGTCGGTGACAAGGGCGAAGGGTGAAATCCATGAGCGCTCCAATTTCTATATTGACCACAAAACCAAGTTTCAAGGCACCATCAGTTTGAGCGCAGAAAAACCCAAACTTGGCTTTCAGGGCTTTGCGCAAATGGATGCCGACAAGCTGCCCTATAAAACCTGGTTCTCGGTGAATTTTGAAGGCGATAAAAACGACCTCGCCATTTCCTACGATACGCCGCTGAACCCAGAGGGTGAACAGGTTTTCACGGGCGTTTTTCTCAGTAAAGAAACAGCTACTTGCTACCCAAGGGTGATGAATGCCTTGTTTTTCAGAAAGGACAGGCCGATTCTCACGACAAAGGGCGTGATGCAATACGATGAAAAGGCGGACAAATTCATGTTCATGGATTCGGTGCGGGCAATTAGTGGGAACACCATTCCTCGTGGAAATCAAATGATATTTGACAACAAAACGGGCAAAATTGAAATGGATGGGAAGTTCAATTTTGGTTCGGGTTTGAAAAATGTAAGCGTGGAGGCCACCGGCACCTTGAACACCAGCTTTGGTGAAATGGTGGTTGACTCAGCGCTCGGCACCTCAGCCATGAAATCAGATATGGACATTCAGGCGCTCATGGGCATGAAATTCCCCATTCCCTCGAACCTCCTGAAAATCATCATCGCCGATTTCAAGTCCAGCACTTTCGATGCGAATCCTATCATCTATGCCAAGGACATACCATTCTACCGCAAGGCGGTTTGGCAATTGTTCCCTGAAAGCCCGGACATGCAAATTGCCATTGATGGTATCAGCACTGGTTCGCTCGACCTGCCAAAGAAAAGTAACCAGTACACGGTCTTGTTTGACAAAGTGCCGTTGGCCTGGGATGTTGACTACCAATCCTTTGTTTCCACAAAATCAAAACTGGGCTTGGTGAGCATGGACGGGGAGATGATAAACACCATCGTGAATGCCTATATCGAGGTGAAAATGCCCACGAATGACGACGACCGTTTGTACGTTTACATCAAGTCGCCGAGCCAGATGTATTACTTCTTGGGCTATAAGCAAGGCATCTTGAACTTGGTTTCCAATAACCCAAGTTTTATGGAGAACCTCTTAAAGATTAAGGAAAAAGACCGCATCATCAAATTGCCAAACGGGGAACAAATTGAAATTCAGCCCGTGGAAGAGTCCACTGCCTCCGCTTTCTTGGGCAGGATTGAAGCCGTCAAAAAAGAGTAATCAAGCAAAATCAGCATCTCTTTTTTCATTTCTGAATAAGGGCAAAGTGGTACAATTTTAGCCTACCCGTCCATCAAGTTTCGTAACGAACCTCAGATGGATAGACCCGTGCAGATAGTCCTTTTGCTGGCTGCGATTTTTTCCCTTCGGCTGAATTTCTTCCAAACATCAGTTGCCAATTCGGGAAACACTCAACCTGCGAACCGTGCCAACAAGCTACTGGCATCGGAAGATGATTGCATTGAAGCCAGTAGCACAATCGTCAATCCGGGTATTCAAATCATTGATTTTCAAGCAAATAGAACCACATTTGGTTTTACGGACGAAGCCTATACGCAGCCATTCGACCCTTCCCTCGCCAATAAAAAAGTAGCCCTTCCCTGCGATTCCGTTGAAATCAGCTTGGTGGCCATCGTGAATGGGATTTCCGTCAGCGACAGCCTTGGGTTTCAACTCAACTATGGAAACCCTGATGGCTCAAATTCCAACAATCAACTTTTTCAATTTAGCACAGGCGATGTCAGAATTGTCAATGGGGGCAATAGTTTTAACTGCTCCGTTCCGAATGGGGCAGTGAATGTGACTTCCGTTGCAGGGCAAAAATCGGTCAAACTTGATTTGAACAATTGCCTGATTGGGCCAAGTATCTCACTCTCTAACGGCGACTCCATTTTTTTCAAAGGCAGGTTTTTAGTCAACGCAAATGGGCCTGTGCCGCCGCAGTTCACGGCTGTGCCGGGTTTTACGGCCTTTGGTTTTGCAAAGCAAAACGGCAGCTTGCTTTCCTGCGACACCCTCTCGGAAAATTTCTTTCTGGGCAGGAGCGAAGTCGTTTTTGACTTCCCGAACACCTTGAATGGCCTGCCAATCGGCTGCGAGCAAGGGGAATTGGACTGGCGACTTTTTGTGCCAAATAATGATTTTTCGGACTGGTTCGGTGCAGAGTTGCGGCCCGCCGCAAAAGTGGACTCACTGGTGTTCGATTTCGACCCCGGCCTGCTTTCTGCTTTTACGGGAGGGGTGGTGGAGGTTTCGATTCCCGGCCATCCATTGCACGGCAGTAGCTACTACCCAATCCGCCCACTTTCCGACTTCCCCAATGGCCATTATGTGGCCATGTTTGATACGCTTACCAAGGTTCCGTCATTGAACGAAGTTCAAACCTACTCCTTTGATTTGCGGGTGAAATTGACGCCAACCTGCAAAAGCCCAACAGGCAGCAACACGGGCGATAATATCTATGATATTGCTTCCGCAATCAGCTTTACCGACCGTTTTTACGCCAGTTTCATAGGAGATGGTTCTTGTGCAAACGCAAAGGTCACCAATGCGAACAGCGCAGTCGCTTACAACCAGCCCCCTAGTTTTTCCTTGACTGCACTGACTGGGGCATCGGCAACAGTGTCCAATAACTTGGCCAGTTGGGATGTGCGCATTTGCAATACTTCCACCCAATCGGATGCGGGCCTGAACTGGTTGGCTTTGGAAGACCCCAGCGGTTTGTTGAACATAGGGGCCATTGCGAACATCACTAACCCCGGCCCGCCAAGCTTGGTCAATTTGACGCCCTACGGGGGGCAAAACTACTTTGCCTATATACCCACGCTGCAAGCAGGCGATTGTTTGACTTTCCGAATTGCCGTCACTACAACTTCCTGCGACGACGTTGCTTTGAACATCCGAACTGGGTGGAACTGTGGCTCCAATCCGCCAAGCTGGAATCCCGACCAAAACGCACCATGCAGTAGTGATTATTTGCCACTCACAGCCGTGAACCCCGGAGTTCCGCCCATTCAGATTGCATTTACGGAGTCTTTAAGTGCTTGCGGTGCAACAGGCGAGTCGGTGAGCATCAAAGGACATTTGACGAGTGCTTCGAGTTTGCCCAGCGATAACTACACCTTGAGTTTCATTTATGACGAAAACGGGGATAATATCGTTCAAACCACAGAGGCGGTGCTAAGTCAGTTGAATTTAACTGGGCCAATCACTGCTTCAACTCCATTGATTTTCAGTCAGTTATTGCAAGTGCAACCCGATACGGCCTGCCATTTAATGCTAAAAGTGGAAAGCCTTTTGAACAGTGCCTGCAATTCGCTGTCCTCCAGTATTCCGTTGCCTCAACTTCAAAATGCAGGCACAGACCGTACTTTTTGCACAGCATCAGGCGTTTTCACCACCACGCTTGGAGGGCTTGTTTGCGATACAACAAACTATAAAATGGTGTGGACGGCACTGCCTCCCGCCAACAATGGAATGTTGAGCGATACAAGTGTTTTCAATCCGGTTTTGAGCTTCAACGTGAATGCCAACTTGGGCCAAACGCTCTCGTTTGTACTATCAACTGAGCGTCGTTCCTGCGGCGCAATTAGTCTTGACACGGTTTCCATTTTCGTTCCATCGGATGCCAACGGGGTGTTTGCCCAAGCGGAAACAGCTTTGCAAGTGCCTGATTGCCAGTCGAACGCACAGTTTTGTGCCCCAATTTCAGCTTTGTTGCTTCCCAATTTTTTGTTCTTCGACAATGGCCAAACTTATCAGGGCGTCACCAGCAATTGCGCAGGCGGAACTGCTTTTTCATTTGCTCCCGGCGTGCATGAATTTGTGGCAGAAGATACGCTGGCTGGCTGCTCCGACACGATTTTGGTACAGGTGAACTGTACCTCGAACGATACACTTCAAATCACACTTTTATTGGGACAAAAAGACACGGTTTGCTTCGGAAGCGCCGAATTGTCTGGCCCAATAACGGGATTAACAAATGCTTGTCAAGATGGTCAATACGTTGATTATCAAATACTTAATGATAGTTGTGTAGTGCTTTTGGGCAATTTGGTTGGCCAAGAAACCGCATGTATGGTGGTTTGCGACGCCAACGGTTTTTGTGATACCACGGTTTTGGAAATTAATGTCGAACACCTTTACCCAAACGGCATTTTGGATACCATCACCTTGACCCAAAACAACAGTTTTTGCTTTGATGCAAATCAACTGAATTTGGCGGGCAACATTGTTAGTATCCAGAATTTATGCCCTTCAGCTATTGGCAGCCCGGTTGATTTCACATTGGATTCAGTAGGTTTTTGCTTGAATTATGTGGGCAATACAGTGGGTCTCGGTTCGGCCTGCATCGAGCTTTGCGATAACCTGGGCAATTGCGATACCTTAAACTTTGCAGTGAATGTGGTGCCTGGAGCGGTGTTTTTAGACACAGTTTTTCTTTTGCTGGAAACCGATCCATTTTGCCTTCCGCAAGGCTGGTTGAGCGGCCCAGTTACTAGCATTACGAATCTTTGTCCGGGCAATGCTGCTGACAACGTAAATTTCAGTGTACAGGGTAGTTGCGTGTTTTACAGTGGCTTTGAAATTGGGACAGACACGGCTTGTTACCGTTTTGAGGATGCTTTTGGCAATGTAGCACTCGTCGAACTTCAAATTTCAGTGCGCAAGACCAATCCACAAACCATCTGCGACACCTTGTTTGTGGGGCAATCAAAACTACATTGCTTGGATTTAACAGAGTTGCCAGGCAGGTTTAAAGATGGGACGATTCAAGAAATTTGCCCAAATGAACGAACCGGCAATGTGGAAATGAGCTTGAACGCTGCTGGTTCCTGCGTTTTTTATTCAGGCACAACCGAAGGCCGGGACAGCTCCTGCCTGATTTATTGCGATGAATTTGGCTTCTGCGACACCGTTAATTTTTGCTTTTTGGTAAAGCCCTATTTCGACCCGCCAATCTTGCAGCCAGACCTTGATACCACCATCAAAGGCACGCCCATCGTCATTGATTTCTTGGCAAACGATACTGTTTTTGGTGGCATTGAAGAGATATACACCTTGGAGCTGCCAGGTGATTTGAAATCGGGAACAGTCACGCTGAACTTGGACAATTCGTTCACCTACATCCCCGATGATACCTATTGTGCTCGTACCGACAGTTTCCACTACGTGGTTTGCAATCCCAACGGTTGTGATACCTCGGTGGTCAGTATTTATATCCAATGCATAGAATTAACCATCTTTACAGCTGTTTCGCCGAACAATGACGATGTCAACGATGTCTTTTACATCGCAAAGATTGAGGAGTTTCCGACCAACCATCTTTGGGTGTACAATATTTGGGGCAGCTTGGTTTTTGAGTCGGAAGCTTATCGAAACAACTGGCCCGGAACCTGGGGGACTGACACGGATTTGCCGGACGGCACCTACTATTATATCCTTGAATGGACTGACAACGGTGTGAAAACAGTGCAAAAAGGGTATATAGAGATGTTCAGGTAGCAAAGGAAACTGGCCAAGTTCATTTGTCTTTCAAAAGAAGCAATCTCAAAAACGATGAACTATATCATCTATGATTTGGAAGCCACCTGCTGGGATGGAAAACCCGCTGACATGGTTCAAGAAATAATTGAAATAGGTGCATTGAAACTGAACGAATACGGTGAAGTGGAAGATACTTTCAACAGTTTTGTGCGCCCAATTCTCCACCCAAACCTTTCCCTTTTTTGCCGCCAACTGACAACCATTGACCAAATCAGCATCAATCGGGCTGATACATTCCCCGATGTCGTTGAAGATTTTCAAGACTGGGCGGGTGTGTTTGACGACGAGCATTGCCTGTTTTGCTCGTGGGGGTCATTTGACAAAAATATGCTCATCCAAGACTCATTGCTGCATGAAATGGAGGTGGACTGGATTGAACCCAACCATATTAATTTAAGACGACAATACCATGAATTGCGAAGATGGAAAACCTAGAAGGGCCTAAAAAAAGTGGTGGAAATGGAGGGGTTTGAGTTTACAGGCGTATATCACCGGGCGATTTCCGATGCCGAAAACCTTGCTAAAATTTTTGCCAAGCATATTGATACTTGGCGGTTTTAGGAAAATATGGATTCAGCCTTCGACATTACTCTCTAGTCACGATTCGTTTACCTTTGCAAGAACTTTCCGGCGATGCCGGTCATCATCACACATAAAATCTAAAAAATGAAGAAAATCCTGAATTTCGGCTTGTTGTGTTTGGCAATGACAGCTTTCGCATTTCAAGCAACAGCCCAAAAAAAGATAAAAGAAGGAACCGTCAAGTTTGAAATGCAAGCCGATGCAGAGGCTGCACCTGAAATGGCGATGCTTGCCGGCTCTACGCTCAACTTCTATTTTTCGAGTGAGAAACAGCGGATGGACATGGACATGATGGGAGGCATGATGAAAATCCAGACTATCATCCCGGTTAAAAACCCAGCCGACGGGGCCATTTTGATGGACATGCTCGGTCAGAAAATCCAGCTCATTGGCCTAAAGGAAGAAGATATGTCGCAGAACTACAATATCATGAACGTGGATGACATGACGGAAGTGAAGTACGATGAAAAAGATAAGAAAGAAATCGCAGGTTATCCGTGCTACAAAGCCACCGTCAAATTGGACAATGGCATGAACATGAAATACTACATCACGGAGAAAATCCAGCCACCTACCGGCATCAAAAAGAAGGAAGGTAAACTGGCCTTGAAGGGCTATCCGCTTGAAATGATAATTGATGCAGGAGAAGGGGTGGAAATGGTGTTCAAAGCCACAGAAGTCACGAATAAACTTCCAGAAGGCGTTTTCAATGTTCCAGAAGGCTACCAGAAAATGACAATGGAGGAATTCACGGAAATGACTGGTGGTATGCTTGGCAATTGATGCAATGCAACCAAAATGGATTCTTTGGGAAGCGCCTTGGCAGAAACAGCTGTCAAGGCGCTTTTTTTGTATGATAACCGACCAAAAAACATGTTTAAAATTGGTGCATTGAACGGATTGGAAGCGTATTTTGTGAT
>JADLHE010000194.1 GCA_020848965.1 Saprospiraceae bacterium | reverse complement strand
TTTTCAAAAAACACCCCCTCCTGTGAGTTTGCAGTTTTAGGTGAGAGACAAATTGGTTAGTTTTTTTGCTGGCGCTCCCCCGCATGTTGCGGGGGAGCGTTTTATGATTGTGCGGTGCAAATTATCCATCCACGGTCAATACCTTGAAATTGCCTGAAATCGAGTCGCTCGCCACGGAATACTACAAGCCACAGCCATAAAGGAACTTTGAATTATCCCGGCTGTCTCGAAAAAACCGTTGCGAAGCAAAAATCCCAACCCTACTGAATGTCCAGCACAAGGTTTTGTTCCCGCTGGTTCCTGACCACCACAAGGCTGATTTTCTTTGTCCAGGCCACTGCTTGCTGTGCTTTTTGTAGGTCCGAGAAGGTAGCGATTTTGTTGCCTTCCGCAACGATGATGACATCACCTTTTTGCAAGGACGAGGTTCCGGCTGGCACGGAAAGCACCAGCACACCCGCCATTTCACCAAGCCCAGCCGCCGATTGTTCGCCGAGGGTGGATACCGTTTTTACCTGATAATCAAGCCACTGCGCTGGGGCGTTGGCATTGGCGGCATCCTTGGGCAGGAGCAGTTCGGGGATGATGGGCGATTTGGCGAGCCGTTTCAAAGCGGGCTTTTTTACCCCAAAACTGTCCATCGGAAAATTGGCGAAGCCAACCCCGAATGCAGGCGAACCGGCCATCACCGTGAAATCGCCCCGCTCGGCATCCCTGAAAAGCGGATTGCCCGCCACGCTGTGCGCATCCACGCCCTTGCCTCTTGTTTTTTGCAGCGCATCCTCATCCGCAAAAAGGTTGTAGTCCACCTCTTTGCCCCAGGCGTTGAGCAGGATGTCGGCGTGGGGCATGAACACGATGTTTTTCCGGAAAACATCGCCGCTGCCCACGAACCAAACGTGTGGATGGAACCCGTTGTTGACCATGATATTGTTCTCCACCGTGCGGTAAAAACCTTCCCGCAGTTTCAATCCGCCATGAAGACATAAGTTGTTGAAAATCTGATAATTGGATGAGCCATCGTCGAGGTCAACGTCCCAGCCGTGGTCACACCTGAAGCGGTTGTTTCGGATGATGGTCGGGGCCTGCGCATCCAGCAAAATCCAATCGGGGCGGGCGGCTGCGAGGCTGTCCATCACCGCCCGGTCGGGGTGCCAGTAGCGGTCACGGCCCCAGGAGTTGAAAGAGCCGTGGTCGCCCGATTCGAGCACGGTGTCGAACACGTCGTTGAAGGCCAGCAAGTGGCCGCCCCAGGTGCCGTCGCCGATATTGATGCCCGCCCGTGGCACTTCGTAAATGCTGTTGTGGCTCACCGTGATGCCCATTGCTATGGCGATTTCCACGCCCGCCGTCTGTTTTTCGAGCCGCCCGGTGCGGTAGATGAGGTTGTCGGTGGCCAAGCAGTCTTTTGGGTAAAAAGGGGCTTTGGGGCCAGGCTCCGTGTCCATTTTTGCCGCAGGCACAAACTCCGAATACTGAAAGGAGGGCGACCGCACCGCCGCTGGCTCGCCGACGAAGCAGATGCCGCTCGCCCCACAGTCGTGGATGAGGTTGCCGGAGAGGGTCACGTTGCGGTTGTAGCCGCTGACGAAGATGGCATTGCCGCCCAGTCCCGTGAATTCGCAGTCACTCACGCCGCAGTTTTCCGCCCCAGTGATGAACACCGCCCCGCCCCTGAACACCGTCCAGTCGCTTCGCAAAAGCGGTTCGTACTGCTCCATGATGGTGCGGCGGGCGTGTTCGAAGCGGATGCCCCGCACGCCCACGTTACGCAGGGGAGCATCGGCGCTGCCCTGCAAGCTGAGCAGGTTTTTGAGCACCACGGCCTCGAACCTTGCCGTGCCGAGGTCAATGTGTTTTTCAGGGAAATAGTAGAGCAGGCGGGCTTTTTTGTCCAAAAACCACTCGCCGGGGCTGTCGAGTTCTTCCAGCACGTTTTCGACCATGCGGTACTTGGGGTGCATGGGCGCAGGTCGGTTGTTTTGGTGGCCTCCGGCCAATTCCGGCGAACCGTCGGGCTTGATGCCCGTGATGACGTAGTGGAAATCGCCCCATTCGTAGCCATGCATCGCGTGCACGATGGCGCCGATGGGCTGCTTCCAGCCCTTGATGCGCTCCGGGGCGATGGCGTCGGCGGCGTGGCCTTGCCAGTGGCCGCCGTTTTCGTCGTAATTGGGGTAGCGGGCCAGCACCTGCACTTTGCCATTGGCCACGAGCTGGTCTATGTCCCAATCACCCTCAATTTTTGTGGTGAAAATGCCGTTTTGGTAGGGCTTCCATTCGAGCCGGGGCAACACCGCCGAGCCTTTCAACACTACATCGCCCTCGCCACGTATGCGTAGGCCGCTCAGTTCTGGCGTGATGACAATTGGGGCCGACAAATGGTACTCGCCTTCATGCACAACGATGGCGATTTCTACCCTGTTGCCATATTTGGCCTTCAACTTTTTGGCTTTTGCAAGCGCCGTTGGGAGGTCGGAGAGGGGGGCCTTAGCCGTGCCCTTGTTGGTGGGCTTGCCGCTGGTGGCTACATGGATTTCATGGGGCTGATTGGCCCAGGTTTCCAGTTGGGCAAATAGGAGGAAAATACAGATGATTGACTTGATTCGCATTTGCTTAATAGTGCTTTTTAAGTGAAAAATTAGGCGAATGGTGCCTTTTGGAGAAAATGGGGTTTTGGGGCAGAGCAATGATAGGCGGCATTTATAGTTGGTTTCAATCAGAAAATATGCAGGTTGATAAAAGCCAAATCTGCTTCGGGTTTTTCATTTCGACCAAAAAAGAACGCCTCCAAACGGTTCATCCCAAGCCCTTAAAATTGAGCGCCGAATATCCATCTTTGCTGCTCAACTATTCAAGTTCTATTTTCATGATTTTTACTTCTGAAAAAATAGCCGGACTCGCTGCCCAGTATTTTCAACTGTCCGCTGCAGTCAAGCCCCTCCCCGGAGAGATTGACCTGAATTTTTTGTTGCAAACCACTGACGGCCAGCAATTTACGCTGAAAATCGCCCACCCCGACACCCAGCTCGGCTACCTCGAATTCCAGAACGCCCTCATGCAGTGCCTCACGGCTGCGGGCCTCGGCCTCGAAATTCCAAGGGTGGTGCGCTCCGCAATGGACGACGAAATCACCCCCATCACCGCCCCCGATGGCAGCCAACGCCTCATGCGCTTGCTCACCTGGGTGGAGGGCCGCTGCTTAGCCGACGTGAACCCGCACACCGAGCCGCTCATGGAGGCCGTCGGTGAAATGTGCGGCAAGCTCAGTCGCGCACTTCACGGCTTCGACCACCCAGCGGCGCACCGCTTCATCAAATGGGACTGCTCCAAAGCTGCTTGGACGGGCGAGCACCTTGACAAAATCGCCGACCCGGAGAAGCAGGCACTGGCCCAGTTTTTCCTCGATTTTTTTGAAAAAAATGCCCTGCCGCTGCTGCCTTCGCTCCGCCAAAGCGTCTGCTACAACGACGCCAACGACTATAATATCCTCATCAGCCATGATGCTGAAAACCCCACCGTGCCGGGCGTCATTGATTTTGGCGACGCCGTTTACACGCACACAATCAACGAGTTAGCCATTCTTTGCGCCTACGGCGCAATGGGTAAGCCCGACTCACTGGCCGCCATTTTTCACTTCGTAAAAGGCTACCACCGACAATGGCCATTGACCGAAGCCGAGGCCGAAGCGCTGTTTCCGCTCATCGGGGCGAGGTTGCTCATCAGCGTCACCTGCTCCGCAATGAACATGGCCGAACATCCCGACAACGAATACCTCCAAATCAGCGACCGGCCCGCTTGGGATTTGCTCCGCAAATTGCGCAGCATACACCCCTCGCTCGTGCATGCCGTGGTGCGCCATGCCTGCGGGTGGGAGCCTTGCGTGAAGCGGGCGGCTTTCGATGTCTGGCTACAAGGGATTACTAAGCCCGTTCATGGAGTTGGGCCGGGCTTACCAATCCCTTCGGGCTTAGTAATCCCTGTGGGAAACCTCGAAATCGCCCCGTGGCTCGACCTAAGCGTGGGCAGCCCCGACCTCGGCACTTACTCCGACATCGAGGATGTTGAAAAGCTGCATCAACGCATTCAAGCCCAAATCGAAGCAGCTACCTCAATCGTCAATCCCCGCCTGCCGGACGGGCAGGGTCAATCGTCAATCGTAAATGGAAGATACGACGAAATCCGCCCCTTCTACACCACCGACGCCTACGCCGTAGCGGGCAACGACGGCCCCGAATGGCGCACCGTTCATATTGGCCTCGACGTTTTTGCGACGCCCGGCACGCCAGTGTATGCACCGCTGGATGGTGTGGTACATAGTTTTAAAGATAATGCCAACGACCGAGACTATGGCCCAACCATCATTTTGGAACACAAAGTCTCGGAAACACTGACGTTTTGGACGCTCTACGGCCACCTCAGCCGCAAATCGTTGGAGGGTTTGGCCGTGGGCCAAAAGATAAAAGCGGGTGATGCCTTCTGCGAAATCGGGCCGATGCCGGAGAACGGCAACTGGTCGCCGCACCTGCATTTTCAGGTTATGCTGGATTTGATGGACTGGGAGGGCGATTTCCCCGGCGTGGCCTTTCCCCGTTGGCGGGAGGTATGGAAGAGCATCTGCCCCGACCCGTGGCTGCTGCTGTTCGGCGAGCCATCGCCGCCACCGCCTGCTGGTTTGGCTGCTTCGCAAATACTCGACTTCCGGCGAGAGCATTTGGGCAAAAACCTCAGTGTTTCCTACCGAAAACCGCTGAACATGCAGCGGGGCTGGCGGCAGTACCTCTTCGACGACACGGGGCGGCGCTACCTCGACACGGTGAACAACGTGGCACACGTCGGGCACGAGCACCCACGGGTGGTGCGGGCGGGCCAGCGCCAAATGGCCGTGCTGAACACCAATACCCGCTACCTGCACGAGAACATCATCCGGTTTTCGGAGGAACTGTTGGCCACGTTTCCGAAGGAACTCAGCGTGGCCTTCATCGTGAACAGCGGCAGCGAGGCCAATGAACTGGCCATGCGCTTGGCGAAGAATTTCACCCAACAAAAAGACATGCTGGTGGTGGAGGTCGGCTACCACGGCAACACGCAGGGCTGCGTGGACATCAGCTCCTACAAGTTCGAGGGGCCGGGCGGCAAGGGTGCGCCGCCGCATACGCACGTCGTGCCGATACCGGATGTTTATCGGGGCATTTATAGAGGGAATACCTTGGAAACGGGCTTGAAATATGCCGCCCACATTAGTGAATCGGCCAAAAAAATACAGGCCGAGGGTAGGGGAGTGGCGGCCTTTATCTGCGAGTCGGTCATCAGTTGCGGGGGGCAGGTGACGCTGCCGCCGGGCTACTTGGCGGCTGCTGCGCAACAGGTGCGGGCGGCGGGCGGTCTGCTCATCTCGGACGAGGTACAGACGGGTTGCGGGCGGCACGGGGCGCATTTTTGGGCCTTCGAGGAGCACGGCGTGGTGCCCGACATCGTGACGGTGGGCAAGCCCATCGGCAATGGCCACCCGCTCGGTGTGGTGGTCACGACGCCCGCCATCGCTGAGGCGTTTGCCAACGGCATGGAGTATTTCAACACGTTTGGTGGCAACCCGGTGTCGTGCGCCATCGGGCGGGAGGTGCTTCGGGTGATAAAAGACGAGGGCTTGCAGCAGAATGCCTTGGAAACTGGGGCTTATTTGACGGCTGCTTTGCGTGAAATGGCCAGCCGCTACCCCGTCATCGGCGATGTGCGGGGGCCGGGGCTTTTCCTCGGTTTTGAGTTGGTGGAGGACCTGGAGACCTTGGCACCAAGCGAGGCAAAAGCGACTTATTTATCCAATCGAATGCGGGAACTCGGCGTGCTGATGAGTACCGATGGGCCATTCCACAATGTGCTGAAAATCAAGCCACCCATTGTTTTCGGCAAAAGGGATGCGGATTTTTTGATGGGGATGCTGGAGCGGGTGATGGGGGAAGATGCAAT